>QHVI01000042.1 GCA_003223515.1 Candidatus Angelobacter sp. Gp1-AA117 | reverse complement strand
CTGATACGTTTTCATACGAAGCGCTTAGAGGAACTCGGTCTGAAGGTACTCACGACACCCATGGCGGCATAGGGATTTTCAGGGCAGATGACACTGATGAAACTGATTAACACTGATTGATTTCCAGATATTCATGAAAATGCAAGAGCCCGCACCGGAAACTGCCGGAGCATAGTTGTGATCCACCAGAATTCCCCAGCGGTAGAGATCATCCGGACGCAGCATCTGCTCTGAACTCTTCCAGTCGGGTGCTACTGTGCTCCTGTCAATGACCTGGTTATAAAACTTTGACGCGGTATCATCCACACATTCAATTGAAGAATTCAGGTGGAGATAAGGCATCTTCCATCCGGCCATGGGCTGGGCTGTGTAGCCGAATACCCTGGTAAGATAAAAAGACTCCCGCAGGCGCTCTGCCATCGCCTTCTTTCTTTACAGGATCTTGTGGTTTTGCCACTTGCGCATCAACGCGTATCGCGCCTCTTCCCCATGCCATGCCGTCTTGCCAACCACCACCGGAACCGGCTCTCCTACGGCTTTCCATGGCATACGAATGTTCCCTCGCGCATAACGCCGCAACCAGCCTTGCGACGCGTTCCAGTCGGACGTGGTCACTATAATCAGTTCCGTGCACGAATCCATCGGGCTGCGCTTTTTCGGAAGGCCATGCACCGTCAAAGCGAGACAGACTAAAATCGCAAGTAAGTATGCGGATGATTTCACGATTCCTCCAGCTTAGCTTAAAGATGTATCCTCGCATACTGATTTGACATCGAATAAACGTTCGAAAGGAGAACGACCATTCCTATCTCTCACCCCGGAAATCTCTCCCAGAAAGCGTCAGGATACGCCGCCCAATCGCCGGCCGCGCCGCTTGGACCTTTTTCATTCAATCGCCGCGAACCCGGCCCGCAGGATGTGCAGCTCGACATTCTTTTCTGTGGCGTCTGCCATTCAGACCTGCATGCCGCGCGCAATGAATGGACCAACACCGTATATCCCTGCGTTCCCGGACATGAAGTCGTGGGACGCGTGACTAAGGTTGGAAGCAACGTCAAAAACTTCAAACCCGGTGATCTGGCCGCGGTGGGCTGCATGGTGGACTCGTGCCGCCGTTGTGAGCCCTGCAGGCATGGATTGGAACAGTATTGCGAAGTGGGCTTCACCGGCACCTACAACAGCGAAGATAAAAAATCGGGCGGCATCACCTATGGCGGCTACTCCAATTTCATGGTGGCAGACGAATATTTTGTGCTGCGCATTCCTGAGAAGCTCGACCTGGCTGCGGTTGCGCCGCTGCTGTGCGCCGGAATCACCACCTACTCGCCGTTGCGTCACTGGAAAGTTGGAGCAGGACAGAAAGTTGGAATCGTTGGCCTCGGCGGATTGGGGCACATGGGAGTAAAGCTGGCGCGTGCCTTCGGCGCACATGTGGTGCTCTTTACAACGTCTCCCAATAAAAAAGAGGATGCCATGCGCCTGGGCGCGCATGAGGTCGTTGTTTCAAAAATCCAGGCCGAGATGGACAAGCACCTCAACAGCTTTGATTTCATTCTCGATACAGTCTCAGCGCCCCATGACGTGAATGCCTATCTGGCCCTGCTTAAACTCGATTCCACGTTCACCCTGGTGGGCGCGCCGGAAAAAGAACCCACTGTTCATCCGTTTAACCTGATTGGAAAGCGGCGGCAGTTTGCCGGTTCATTGATCGGCGGTATTCCGGAAACGCAGGAGATGCTGGATTTCTGCGGCCAGCATGGAATCACCTCGGATGTGGAGGTCATCCCGATGCAGAAGATCAATGAGGCTTATGAACGCATGCTGCGCAGCGACGTGAAATACCGCTTCGTGATTGACATGGCTTCCCTGAGTAAGTGAAGACCTTACCGCAGATGACGTTGATTGAACTGATGAACGCAGATAAACCAGATTTCACCACAGATGAACACTGATAGACACAGATTTGCATCCTCAAACTTGGAGATTTTGGTTTGCTAAGTACTAAATACTAAGAACTAAGTACTGGGAACTACCAGCGATTTTTACAACTTTTTTACGCCCTTCGGGTCTACTGAGAGTAGTAGGCTATAAGGTATGTTTTGCGGTACACGGACACGTTCGTTTTCGTCCTGGCTTTTGATATTAGTCCTCGTTGTTTCCTTGTGCGATGCAGGTCTTTACAGCCAGCAACCCACTGCCACATATTCGGTCAAAGTGAAGGTGGTCAACATGCTGGCCACCGTGCGTGATAAGCATGGCCAGATCATTCGCAGCCTGACCAAAGATGATTTCACCCTCGAAGAAGACGGACGTCCGCAAACTATCCGCTACTTCACCCGCGAAACCGATATGCCCCTGACACTGGGTCTTCTGGTCGACACCAGCCGGAGCCAGTTGCGTCTGCTCGATGAGGAACGCACGGCCAGTCACAGCTTTCTCGACCAGATGCTGCGAGAGAACAAAGACAACGCATTCTTGATCCACTTCGACTCACAAGTGGAGTTGCTGCAGGACGCGACCGGATCACGCCAGAAACTGGAGCAGGCGCTTGCAGACGTGAACATGTCACGTGAGGAACAGCCTGTATCTGGCTCTCCCGGTTCCTGGCCGGGAGGAGGAGGCCACCGCCATGGCGGAGGGGGTGGAAGCAGTGCCGCCGCCGGCACTTTGCTCTATGATGCTGTTTTCCTGGCCTCTGATGAATTGATGAAGAAGGAGCAGGGACGCAAAGCGCTCATCATTCTCTCCGACGGCATGGATCAGGGTAGCAAGCTCAGCCTGGAAACGGCAATTGCCGCTGCACAACGCGCCGATACCATGGTGTACTCAATTCTGTTTGCCGATCCGCAGTTTTACAACCAGGGCCCATTCGGCGGCTGGGGTGGCCATCGAGGTGGATGGGGCCGCTTCCCCCAGGAGGATCACCCGAATGGAAAGAAGATCATGGAAAAACTTGCCACCGATACCGGCGGGCGCTTCTTTGAGGTCGGAAAAAAACAGTCTATCGAGCAGATCTATGCCCAGATACAGGAAGAGCTGAGAAACCAGTACAGCATTGGCTACACACCTGATCGTCCAAATCCTGGTTCGGGATACCACAAGCTGCACCTCGCAGCAAAGCAGAAAGACATGATCGTGCAGACCAGAGACGGCTATTACTGGGATAGATAAATTGCCTATAACTTCGACTTTTTCTCGCTGCCCTTGAATTCCTATGCCTTCACTTCTGAACTTGTGATGGGGAAGTATCTGCGTTCCAGGCTGGCTTGCCAAATTTTGGCAATTGCAAATTATGGCAATTTGGGCACTTCCTCTCGTTTCCCACAGCTAATCCACATACATTTCATTTGCCTGAAATACTACTGGTGATAGAATCAGCAGCTTTCCCAGGAAAACTCCATAACCTCTGACAACGAGAGAATGCCGATGCCAAGACGTTCTGTTCCCAGCTCGAAGTGTGTCCGTTCGATGACTTCCCTGCTGCATGTGATTACACAACGCCGGGTGCTCTCTGCCGCGCTGATTTCGCTCATCGCTGCTATCTGCCCGGTGATCACATTTGCCGCGATACCGTTATCCACCAGCGTTACATTTACGCAGAACTTCGACGGCATCGGCACGACCGCCACCGCCAGCCTTCCGGCAGATTTCCGTGTCGACAAGCCCGCCGTAGTGCGGACGGTGGGCACCTTCGCAGCCGCAGGCACAACCACATCATTTCTGGGCGGCGCGAATTTATCATCTACCGCATCGAACGGCATCTACAACTTTGGCGCGGGAACCACGACTACGGGACCGGATCGTGCAATTGGATTTCTCTCGTCAGGGTCGGCCACGCAGAGCGGCAACCTGTATGCGCAGTTCGCGAACAATACCGGCGCTGCCCTGGCTGGCCTGCAAATTTCCTACACCGTGGAAAAATATCGCGGCGGCTCTAACCCTGCCGGATTCCGCATCCAGTTGTTTTACTCCACTGACGGCAGCACCTGGACGAATGCCGGTCCAGATTTTCTCACCAGCTTCGCTCCCGATGCAGCCAATGCGGGATTCGCCACAGCACCCGGTGCGACGATACCTGTAAGCAAGACACTCAACGTCAGCATTCCTGATGGAAGCAATTTCTTTCTGGCATGGAACTACTCGGTTTCCTCAGGCACCCTCACCACCAACGGGCAGGCGCTTGCCATCGATGACATTTCCATTCTCGGCATTGCCGGCAATGCCAGCACGAATCCTTCAGGAACAGGCGTGGCGAACCCCAACACGGTGCAGGCCGGCAACTCCACGTTGCTGACTGTAGCGGTTACACCGGGAGCCAATCCTGCCAGCACCGGCATCGCGGTGAGCGCCAACCTGAGCACCATCGGCGGTTCGGCGACACAGGCATTCTTTGATGACGGAACCCACGGCGACCAGGTAGCGGGTGACAACATCTTCTCGTTTCAGGTAACCGTGCCCACCGCAACCAACGCTGGAGGCAAGACTCTCCCGGTCACTATCACCGATGCACAGGCGCGCACCGGCAGCGCTTCCATTTCTCTCAACGTCACACCGTCAACCACCCCTCCAACCGGTACCGGGTCGGCCAGTCCCAACAGCGTGAAAGAGGGCAACACTACGCTGCTTACCGTCAATGTGACTCCCGGCTCGAACCCGGTCAGTACAGGCATCAGCGTGGTTGGCGATCTTCATTTAATTGGTGGAGCAGCCTCGCAGCAGTTCTTTGATGATGGAACACACGGCGATGCCACCGCCAATGACAATATTTTTTCCTTCCAGGCGACGGTTGTCACAGGAACCTCACCCGGCGCCAAGTCGCTGCCCATTACTGTGAGTGATGCGCAGACGCGCAGCAGCACAAGCTCGATTTCGCTCACGGTCGAACCTCCGCCACCACCAACCACGGTGAAGATCAGCCAGGTGTATGGAGGCGGCGGCAATTCGGGTTCTACCTACACCAACGATTTCATTGAGATCTACAACCAGGCGACAACGCCAGTCAATCTCACCGGCTGGTCAGTGCAATACAGCTCAGCCACTACGAGCACCTGGACGCCGAGCCCGCTCTGCTCATCCGACTCCTGTGTCCTGCAACCTGGACATTATTTTCTGGTACAGGAATCCCAAGGTACAGGCGGAACTACGGCATTGCCTCTTCCGGACGCCACCGGCACCATCGCGATGAGCGCCACAAACGGCAAGGTAGCGCTGGTAGCCAACAGCACAGCGTTAACCGGTGCATGTCCTACGGGCGGCGCAATCGTTGATCTGATCGGCTACGGCACAGCCAACTGCTCTGAAACCACGCCGACTGCAACCCTGAACAACACCTCAGCGGCGATACGCAGGGGCAATGGCTGCGTTGATACTGACAACAACGTGAATGACTTCGTCATCATCGGACCAATTCCCCGCAACAGCACGGCCCCACCGAATTCCTGCGGCGGCGATCCAGCCCAGCCTTTAGGATTAGGGCTGGCGTCTCCGGCCACGCTTGACCCGGCCAGCAACACACTGCTTACAGTGCAGGTGACTCCCGCAACTGCTCCGGCCAGCTCAAATCTGCATGTTGTCGGCGATCTTTCCAGCATCGGCGGTGATTCTGCAAAGGTGTTCTATGATGACGGCACGCATGGCGACCAGACCGCCGGTGACAACGTCTTTTCCTTCCAGGCAACAGTAAGCCCGCAGATTTCAACCGGCGCAAAATACATGGTTGCCACCATCACTGACGGCGAAGGCCGCACGGCGACTGCGCCGATCACCATTACCATCCAGAGCCCCACCTGCGGTGTGGAACGCTGGTCAGTCAAGGTAGGCACCGATCCTGATGCGGGCCTGGTCGATCTCAATACCGTTGTGCCGACCACCATCTTCGATCTCGGCGCCATTCCTGCTCCGCCCGATCCTCCGGGACCGCCGGACAACAGCCGCGTGGCGCCCACGGAGCGCACCGTCTATGTGGTGAACGCGCTGATGACCTTCTACAAGAAGGAGACGGATGTCGATTATCACATCGTGCTGCAGGATGAGCAGGGGCACACGCTGATTGCAGAGATTCCCAATCCCGCGTGTATTCTTGCTCCGAATCCCAATGGCCCTGGGCGCATTCTGGCACCGAGTCCGTTCAGCGCAGGCATCGCCAACTCACGCGAAAAGTTCGATACACGGCTCACGGCAACGCCGACTTTCCAGAGTGCAAACCTTCCGGTGCAGGTAAAAGGCGTAGCCTTCTTTGATTTCGAGCACGGACAAACCGGCATCGCGCCCAACGGGATCGAGTTGCATCCGGTGCTGGAGATCAATTTCCAGAATCCCACTACCACCGTGTTGACATCCAGCGCCAACCCGTCAACATTCGGCCAGCCGGTCACGATTTCCGCGACCGTAAGCAATGGCGGCACGACGATTCCAACCGGCAGCGTGATCTTCTTCGACAATGGCGCTTCCGTCGGTACCGCTACGCTTGATCCCAATGGGCACGCGGTATTGACCAGCAGCACGCTTCTGGCCGGAACTCATTCCTTCACCGCTGCCTACGGTGGTGACAGCACCTCCGCGCCGGGCAACTCGAATGCAACACCGCTCACGCAAGTGATGAATAAAGCTGATCAGACCATCACCTTCGCAGCGCCTGCCGACAAGATCTTGGGTGATGCTGATTTCACTGTGAGCGCCACCGCGTCCTCCAATCTGAACGTGAGCTTCAGCATTGCGTCTGGACCGGCGACTCTCATCGGCAACACTGTGCACATCACCGGTGCGGGAACGGTGACGGTACGCGCCTCGCAGGCCGGTGACAGTAACTACAACGCCGCGCCTGATGTGGAGCAGTCCTTCACCGTCTCCAAGGCCTCGCAGACGATTGCCTTCATCGCTCCGGAAGACAAAACTTTCGGCGGTGCTGCTTTTGTGGTCACGGCCAGCGGTGGCGTCTCGGGCAATCCGGTCACCTTCGCGGCGGTGGGCAATTGCACCTCTACAGGTCTCAATGGTGGATTGATCACGATCACCGGCGCAGGATCATGCACGGTGACGGCATCTCAGGCAGGCAATGCAAACTACAACGCTGCTCCCGACGTGCCGCGCACCTTCGCCATCCATCAGGCCTCAGCCGTAATTGCGGTTACCGGGTTCACTGGGGTTTATGACGGCCAGCCTCATGGGGCAACCGGTTCAGCAACCGGAGTGAATGGCGAAGACCTCAGCAGCTTCCTTACTCTGGGAGCATCTTTCACCGATGTGCCCGGCGGAACCGTTGCGTGGTCATTCAGCGGAAATCCGAACTATGCGCCAGCCACAGGAACGGCTGCCATGGTGATCACACGGGCTACTCCGGCCTTCAGCAACCTGAGTTCTCCTGTAATCACCTATGGAACGGCTGCAACCACGCTCTCGGGCCGCATCAGCCTTGGTTTGCTGATACCGACCGGCAGCGTAGCCATCACCCTGAATGGAGTCACCCAGACGGCAGCCGTGCAGGCAGATGGCAGCTTCTCATCCAGCTTTGCCACTGGCACCCTGGCGCCAAGCAACCCGGCATACAACGTTGCTTACAGCTACACCGGGGACCGGAACTTCAATCCGGCAAGTGGCGCGGGAACGCTGACTGTCAACTATGGAATCGTGGCTCTTTATGACACGACCAGGGCGTTCAAGAGCGGCAGCACTATTCCCATCAAGCTGCAGCTCAGCAACCTTGCCGGTGGAGACGTTTCCTCGGCCTCGATCGTGGTTACCGCGATACGGCTGGTGCAAACCTCAACCAATGCGGTCAGCGATGTGCAGGATGCAGGAAACGCAAACCCCGATAATAACTTCCGCTTCGATCCCACCCTGGGAATTTCGGGCGGATATATCTTTAACCTCAGCACTCAAGGACTGGCAGCGGGAAGCTACACCTTGATCTTCACGGTAAGCGGCGATCCGGCCAGCCATTCCCTGCCCTTCCAACTGCGATAGACGATCAGAAGCGCCGCAATCATTACGGTTGCGGCGCTTTTACTAGCGTATCTCGACGATAGGGTCGCCTGCCGCCAGGCAAAATTCAATTGCAGGCAAGTGATGTTCAAACGCTTGAAGAAGTGCAGCATTTCGACAATTTCCAAGACGAACCCAAATTACTTTGATTTTTGTTTGAGGCTGATTTGCAAAATAGAAGAAATCTTCGTCTTTGGTGATGATGATCCGCTCCTCAGCTTCGGCATAGAGGCAGACATCTTTGTCGGAAGCTGTACCCAGGCCGATGTCCAGGACGTGAATACAATCGTGCGCGCGGTCGCGCAGGTATTCTGATAAAGCTAGTGGCAATTGGTTATCAACGAGAAATTTCACGATGTCTGAAGAACAACGTGATCTGCCTGGTGGGCCGCATAATCGAGGGCTGCAAAGATGTCCTCTCGCTCAAGGAACGGGTAATCTGCCAAAATTTCGTCGAACGAAGCGCCTGCGGCAAGCAATTCCAGAACGTCAGTAACACGAATGCGCTGCCCGCGAATACAAGGACGCCCACCGCATTTGCCAGCTTCAACTGTAATTCGTTGTTGACGTGTCTGTTCCATAAGCCCAAGCTTACGCCGTCTGATCTTCCTGAAGCAAGCTGACAATTCGCGTCATTCGCGGCTTCTTTCCTGCCTCCAGATCCGAAAAGAATGCTAACCTATTAGCACTTCGGCAGTCTTAAATAATTTGGATTTCCAGGGATTAAGGATGGAGTTTATGGCAGGCTGGGCAGACGCATTCCTCAAAGACATTCGTTACGCGCTGCGCCAATTCAGGCGCAATCCGGTATTTACCGGGGTTGCCATCTTATCGCTGGCGGTGGGTGTAGGAGCGAACACCGCAATCTTCAGCATCATGAATGCCGCGCTGCTGAAATCACTGCCGGTACGCAACCCGCAGGAACTGGTCGCGCTGAGCAACCCTGATGACAGCGGAGTCTCTTCCGGATTGAGCACAGGTGAGAGGGATCTGCTCACGTATGCCGAGTTTGTGCAGTTGCGCGATCATGCAACAAGCTTCGCGGGAATGTGCGCTTCCGAATCGAACATCAGGCGATGGCAGGCGCGGATTGCCGGTGGCCCGGAAGAAGAAGTACGCGGGCGGCTTCTCTCAGAAGAATATTTCTCGGTCATGGGCGTGGAACCGGCCATTGGACGCTTCTTCAGCGCGGAAGACGCGAAAGGCCCGGGGCAGGATCCCTACGCAGTGCTCAGCTATGACTACTGGCAGCACCGCTTCGGCGGAAACGCCTCGGTGCTGGGAACGGCCATCCGGCTCTATGGCGCTACGGTGACAGTGATCGGCGTGGCGGCTCCGGGATTCAACGGCGAAAGCGTCAACGATAAGCCCGACATGTGGATGCCCATGATGATGCAGCCGCAGGTCAATCCCGGCCGCGACTGGCTGCATGAAGACCTGAGCGCCAGCATCGAGAAAGTGATGTGGCTGCAGGTCTTCGGCAGGTTGAAACCAGGAGTAAGCAAAGCGCAAGCACAAACTGAACTGGACGTGCTGTTTCGCGGCATCCTTGAGAACGGCTATCCGGCCACGTTGCCTCCGGAGATCAGGAAACAGGCGCTTAACCAGCAAGTGAAGCTCCACGATGCGCGCACCGGCGCATTCGGCGGCCGCCGGGGTTTCAGGCAGCAGGTATTGATTCTCATCATCGTTTCCGGAGTGGTACTGCTGATCGCCTGCGGCAACGTTGCCAACCTTCTGCTGGCGCGGGCCACGGCAAGATCCAAAGAAGTAGGCGTGCGGCTTTCGATTGGCGCTTCACGCAGCCGCCTCATTCGCCAATTCCTCACAGAAAGCCTAATGCTTTCCATCCTGGGTGGCCTCGCGGGATTGGTACTGGCTCTGGGAGGCATTCGTCTGCTGATCTTTCTTCTCTCCACCACCCGAACCGATGTACGGCTTTCCGCCACGCTGGACCTGAATGTACTCGGCTTTACCGCCGCGGTAACCCTGCTTACCGGCATCATCTTCGGTCTTGTGCCTGCCATCCGCGGCACACGTGTGAGCCTCAATGAAACCTTGAGAGAGACCGGGCGTGGCACTACCGCCACCGGCGGACGGCTGAACCTGGCCAAGATGCTCGTGGTTGGTCAGGTGGGGCTGTCACTGCTGGTGATTGTGGGTGCAGGACTGTTTCTTCGTACCTTGTGGAACCTGCAATCGGTTGACTTGGGATACAAGAAAGAGAAATTGCTCATGGTCACCGTGGATGGAGTGACGGCAGGATACAAGGGGCCGCAACTCTCCAATCTATGGCGCGAGCTGAGAGACCGCATTGGCGCTGTGCCGGGCGTGCAGGGTGTGAGCTATTCCATCAACGGGCTGTTCAGCAGCTCGGAATCAGCCGATGAGATTGACGTGGAAGGCTTCACCGTAACGAAAAATAGCGAGAAATTCTCTCGTTTCGATGCTATCGGTCCCGGCTATTTTGCAACCATCGGTGTTCCCCTGCTGCGCGGGCGTGAATTCGGCCTGCAGGACAACGCTACCGCCCCGCATGTCTGCGTGATCAACGAGGCTTTTGCGAAGCAGTTCTTCAATGGACGCGACCCCATTGGCCGGCATCTCACCGAAAAATTTGGCGGCGCTAAGAATGTAATGGAGGTCGTGGGCGTGGCAAAAAATGCGCGTGACCATGCCCTGCGCGACAATGTACCTCCCCGTTTTTATATTCCGGGAGAGCAGGGGATGCAGGGCCCCAACGAATGGGGAATTTTCGAAATTCGCACCGCAGGTGATCCCGCACAGATGATGAGTGCGGTGCGCAAGGCAATTCTAAGTGTGAACCAGAGCCTTCCGGTTGAAGATACGCGTCCTCTGGTGCAGTCGCTGGAGCGCAACACCGCCCAGCCGCGCATGATCGCGCGCCTGTGTACCACGTTTGGCTTAGTGGCACTGCTGCTGGCCGCTACCGGATTGTATGGAGTGCTGTCGTATGGCGTGGCCCGCCGCACCAATGAGATTGGAATTCGCATGGCGTTGGGCGCAGGACGCATGCGGGTTATCTCGATGATCCTGCAGGAAACCGGGCTGATGATTGCCATCGGCGTTGTCATTGGCGTGGCCGCAACTGCAATTTTGGTGCGCTTTGTGGCCACGCAACTCTATGGACTGAGCAGCCTCGATCCCCTCACAATCCTCTCAGCGATTTGCATCCTGAGCCTGGTTGCACTGATCGCCGGCTACATTCCCGCTGCCCGTGCAGCCAGGGTAAATCCAGTGACGGCATTGCGGCATGAATGAGGGAGGCTTTTGGCTTTTGGCTCTGGGCTTTTGGCTCGTTAAACCAGGAGCGAATAGCTATGGCAACATAAGAATTGTGTAAGCACACCTTCGAGAGATAAAACCTGTAGCAGGGCTAACAGCAATACTGTTCACTTAAGGGATACCGAATGTGAATGGAACCTGCGATGCTCCAGCGCCGTAGGCGCGACACTGACACGTAACTCTCAAGGCGTCGTTTGCCATAGTAATCCCCATGAAGGAATATAGCCATCAATAAACTTTTCTTAACTACCCTATTCGGTCAAGGAGCACGACTGATCCTTCCATCGCGTTCTTCCTGATTCACAACTGGTTCCGATTTAGAAATTCTATTTATTTCCCCAACTCTGCGGGAAATAGCAAATGCGCTCGTTATTCAAATCAAAGGATTCTATCAGCAACACAAGTCCTTTTGGCCGCAAGCCAGCCGCATATTTGTGGGACGCAAATTTCCATCTTCAGTTTTGAAGATCGAGAGGCAGTACCGCCAGTTCGAATGAGAACGCTGTCAGTCTGAGGCCGTCGAACGCCCTGGTTCAGGAGGGTTGCGCTCTTGAGCAGGCTGACAACCAACGTAAGGAGAGAAAGTAGTTATGACAAATGAAGAGAAACGCTCCTCAAGCGCCGAAAGGCTCATGACGGTGACGGGCAAATTGCCAAAGCTGAGTTCCAAAAACTTCAACCGGCTTTCCGTCTATCTGACGCAGGGAAACACAATTGTCAGCCAGTCGCCTGTGAACGCAGGCGGAGGCTTCCAAGTTCACGTTGTCCCGCATCTTGCGGGCGATCCTGCTGTATTCGCCGTTCTCGGTCCCAAAGGACTGAACTCACGATCGCTGGCCAGCCATAGCGAATTGCCCCGTATTGCGATCTCCAGCGCAAGAAAGGCCGAAGGCGGTGCTCTGGAGATCAACTTCGCCAACTTGAAGCTTAATGACGAATTCTTTGAGCCGTGGTGGGTCTGGTGCCGGGAATACACGCAGAGGCCGCAGAGGAAGAAAAGTAATTGATGTGTATTTAATTGGGCAAGGTCTTGCTCCCCTCAGGAATTCTCGGAGCGCCAACATCGGATTCGCGAGGGGCAAGAGCCGCATGAAATTCGCGCAAGAAAACAAGAACTTCGGATATAGCAATGCAAAGGAAAATGGAAGAAATTTGGGTAATAGGTAATCTTGTAATTTTGTAAATGAAAACCCAAATCTACTCCTTTTATCAATTTTTCTGCGTTCTCTGCGGCCTCTGCGGTTATAAGGTTTGCTTATTCGTACCGCAAGGCCACAACCGGGTCGAGGCGTGCTGCTTTCACCGCTGGATAAATTCCAAAGAACAACCCCACACTGCTGGCCACGCTGATGGCCACGAGCACCGCCCATAATGGGACCGAAGAGGGAAAATGGAAAAGCTGCATCACAAAGCTGATCAGCAGTGAGAAGATTACGCCGATCACGCCGCCTGCACCGGTCAGCGTCATGGCTTCCACAATGAACTGGAAGCTGATATCCCGGCGACGCGCGCCAATGGCTTTACGGACTCCGATCTCTCGCGTTCGCTCGGTCACCGCCATCAGCATGATGTTCATCACGCCTACTCCACCCACCAGCAGTCCAACCGACACAATGGCAATCACCAGCATCAGCACCTTGCTGAGAATGTCAGTGAGTTGGTTGCCTACGGCTTCGGCGGTGCTCAGGCCGAAATTATCAGGCTTATCCGGGGGCACGCGGCGGCGCATTCGCAGGATACTGCGAATCTGATCTTCGGCCTGCACCTTCATTCCCTGCTTTGCCTGCACCACGATGAAATTTTCGTCATCCTGCGGGTAATGTTTGCGGTAGCTGCGGTAAGGTACGTTGATGCTATTGTCGAGTCCGGTATCGAGGGACCCGCTCTTTTTTTTCTCATACACACCAATCACGGTGTACGGAGTCCCTGCTACCAGGATCTGTTTATCGAGAGCGGGTTCTCCAGGAAAGAGCGTTTTAGCCACGTCAGCCCCGATCACCGCCACATCGGCGCGGTGCAGGTCTTCGCTCTCGGTGAAGAAGCGTCCATCGGCAATGCTCAGCATATTGACTTCAGCCATGCTGCTGGTGGCCCCATTAAAATCAATGCTGCTGAGCTCGTGGTTCTTGTAACGGGCCGTGCGTGGTGTACCGGGCCCCTGCCCGGCACGGGGGAAGATTTCAACACTCACATTGTGCACCGCAGGCGCGTCTTCTTTGATCGCCATGGCGTCTTCATAGGAGAGAGGCTTACGCTGGCGCTCTTCCGCACTCATTCTGCCTACGTGGAAGTTGAAGCTGAAGCGGAAGACCCACAGATTGTTGGCGCCGAATTGATTGAATGAATCCTGCACGTTTTTCTCAACACCCAGCAGGATGGAGGCGGTTACAATCGCCACCATCACGCCGATCATCACCCCCAGCACAGTGAGGAAGGAGCGCACCTTGTGCGTGCGGATGGTCTCCAGGGCCATCTTCATGTTTTCCATCATGAGCTTGGAGCGCAGCATCATCATGTTTCAAACCTCAACGCCTCTATAGGGTCAAGTTTCGCAGCCTTGCGCGCCGGATAGACCCCGAAAAACAACCCCACCAGTGTGGAAACACCCAGGGCCAGGATAATGGCAAAAATCGGAATTGTAGTTGGGAATGATGTAAGGCTACTGATCGCCAGGGAGATGCCTATAGCCAGCAGCACGCCGATGGCACCTCCTGCCGTAGACATTACCGAGGCTTCAATCACAAATTGCATCATGATGTCGCGACGGGTTGCGCCCAGCGATTTGCGCACGCCAATCTCCCGCGTGCGTTCGGTCACACTGGCCAGCATGATATTCATGATCACAATCCCGCCGATGACCACAAATATCGAAACAATGGCCACAGCACTGGTTGCAAGCGTACTGGTCAAGGTCTCCCATAAGCCTAGGAATGCCGAGGGCTCCACAATGGCAAAATTATCCTCTTCGCCCGGAGCAATGTGGCGGTAGGCGCGCATCAGCATTCGCACCTCATCTTCCGCCAGTGACACCCATTGCGGCCCCTTGGCCTGCACTCGAATGTTTGCGCTTTGCTGCGTTCCATAGACCTTGCGATACGTCTCCGCCGGAATGTAAACAAAGGTATCCTGCGACTGGCCCAGAGTGCTGCCGATCTCCTTGGCCACACCCACCACCATGTAAGGTTTGCTATCGAGATAAATGCTTTTGCCCAGCGGGTCCACTCCCAGGAAGAACCGGTTCACCAGATCCGTGCCGATGAAAGCCACTTCGGAGCGGTGTTCGTTATCGGCATCGCTGATGTTGCGGCCGGCCGCCACCTCGACCGTGTCCAGTTCGGCCATGGGGCCGGTTACCCCTCTAATCAACACATTCTCCAAATCCAGGTTCTGGTATTTGGCTATCCCACTTCCGCGATTCAGGACGAAAGCCGCAGCCTTGGAGTACGTGAGATTGGCGCGCAGGAATTCATAGTTCTCCCAGGTAATGGGCCGGTTACGCCGCTGGAGCTTCACGAACTCCTCGCGGTTGGAGAAGAAGGGATATTGCGTCACCAGAAAGACATTCGCGCCGAAATTCCCTATCCGGTCAGAGATGTAGGTGTTGGTGCCCTTGATCATGGAGACCACCACGATCAGGGTAGCCACCGAGAGAATCACGCCCAACAGGGTGAGGAAAGACCGCAGCTTATGAGTACGCAGCGTCTCCAGCGCGATAAACGCCGGCTCCCGCCACGACAACTTTTTTCGAGAATTATCAGTGCCCGACATCTGATGAATACCATGATAGTGCCTGAACCGGGAGAATGGTTCAAGCCTAAAGCACTCAGCCCTTGACCACCCAAAGGCTTTTACCGCAGCGTGGGGAGCCACAACCAAAACCTTTTAACCGCAGAGTACCCAAAGGACGCAGAGGAAGCAAAAGTAAGTTTATGTGAATCTGATCTGGCACTGTTTCAGTTCCTTAAGACTTTTTCGGTCGCCAAAGCTGGATTGGAAGGGGGGTAAAAGCAGCATGAAATTCTTCACAGGAAAACAAGAATTTTGGATGTAGCAATGCAGAGGACGCAAAGGAGGCAGAGGTAACAAAAGTAATTTATGCGTATGGGATCGGCAGCGTGTTGATCGACGCCCAGGTCAGTCACATAATGGCCGCCACTTATGACCGGCCATGAAAATAGGCGAGATGAACCGGAACACGGAACAAACGAGGTTAACTCCTCTGGTTGCAATGCATTCCGTGTTCCGGTTGGTGTTCCATGTTCCGGTTCAGAAGCGGAACAGCCTTTCTGACCGCCCCCGACCTGGGACACAGTTCTACCAATAGCATCAAAAAGTCGATGACCTTGGACATGTATCATCCAGGAATAGATTGGCTATAAACCAAATGCAACCGCAAAAGGCGCGACGGACGCAAAGGTACAGCAGGCCTCACACCGCCACCGGAGCACAAAATTCTGTGAAACCCAATGACGGTGTGCCAACCACACTTAACCCAAGGTACGCAGCTGCCGATTCGCAAGCAGTCCAATAGTTATTCAGTTTTCAAAGAACGGGTATAGCATGCCACCTGGGTTACGCTGTAATAATAGTACTAAGGCAATCGGAAGTCAAGGGACAGGACAACAAAATTCAGGGCCAAATTTTGAGGTTATTGAAGGCTGTCGAACCGTAAGGCTTTCACATCTGCCAAGATTGACTACAGTGCCACTGGATGCACCAGTCGATTATTAGAACTCATTAAATTTAAGAGGATATAAAGTACACTCAGTGGGCAGACCCTCTGTTGTTGCGCCAGGGGCTTTTGATAAGGAGATCGGGTCAGGCAGCCGTAAATACAACGTAAGCTGAACATTAGGACCTTCCCAATTCGACACGAAGCCGATTCACGCGCTGTCGATTTAACCCGCTTGACAGGTCTGCAAGAAAAATCCTAATCTTCGTTCTTAATTCCAGAGTAGCTGTTTTTTGATCGGAGAAGGATATGAGGTTACTCTTTGCCCGCGCAATTCTGACGTTTTCCTGGCTGGCTCTTTTTAGCAGCATCAGTTCAGCCCAGAGCGCTCCTCTTTGTGATGTGACATGCAGTCCTGACCCTGGCTCCAGCGGGTATGGATCGGTTGCTGCGGCCCGTCCCAAGCTTCTCAACGCGCGTGGTCATTCCAGTGTGCTTGCTCCCACAGCTAAACCACTGGGAATGAAAGCATCCGTTGCATCCGCGAATGAAAACGAAACAAACATCGGCAGCCAGTCCTACAACTATGTTATTTCGATTCTCAGCCTACCTGGACGCGCCGGGCTCGATCTCAATCTAAATCTCTATTACAACAGTCGAATCTGGGACGTTGATACTAGTGGAGGAACGGTTACCTTCAATGCTGACCGGGACTTCCCCAGCTATGGGTTTCGGCTTGACTTCGGGTTTGTCGAATATGATCCGACAGTGGATGAATATATTGTTACTGAGGCCGACGGCACCAAGCGGATATTGCCGAACTCAGGCAGCAGCTACGATACGACTGACGGCTCATTCATAAACTTCAATCCCACTACCAAAACCCTGACTTACAAGAATGGGACCACTGTTTTTTTGCGAACCTTTTTATAGTCAGCAGAGCGCGTCTCCACCTAAACTGTTTCGGCCTTACATCATCGAAGACACGAATGGCAATGCCCTGCAAATCTTTTATGTGGCCCAGAAAGACCAGGCTATTGACCATATCCGGGACACACTCGGCAGGGATATCTTTTTTACCTACACCAATGGCAACTCACTGATATCCGCCAGAATGTGGCGGTTTCTTCGATTGATCCAACGGGCGTTCACATTTACGCGACCTTCCATTGGACAACGCTCTATTCATCCGGATACACCTGGTACAGTTTTACCGGTCTCGCGGCAAATGCTGCTCCCACTGCTCCTCTCAATGTGATTGACAGATGCACTTATGCAAATGGCATCAGTTATCACTTCAGCTATGGAGACTGGGGCCTAGTCAGCCGCATTGACCATCTAAGCTCCACCGGGCTTACGCGGAACTATGTCAGTTACAACTTTCCGCTAGCCAATCAGGGCGCTCTCTCTGACGCTCCCGCCTATACCACTGAGACAGTTTTCGATGACGCCTCAACAGTAAGTTGGAACTACAGCACCTCCAAAGCAGCCACAGGCGTAGTCACGAGCATGGCCATCTCTGACCCTGCAGGGAACACCTCCACCACTACCCTGGACAGCAGCACTGGGCTGCTCTCTTCGGTGCAACTCAAGGACAGCAACAACAAAGTATGGAGCACGACCAGCTATACGTGGAAGAGCTCCGGCAACAGCACCGTACCCGACACCATTATCACCACCAACGATGCCGGGCAGCAATCGAAGAAGCAGTATTCTTATGATTCCTATGGCAATGTGACCGATCTGGCCGAGTATGACTTTGGACTGGCTCTGTTGCGCCACACCATTACCACGTACTTAGTCAATGATCCAAGCGGGTCAGGCTACCTCGGCAAGCACATTCTTAATCTGCCTATGGAAGTACAGATCAAGGATGCCGCTGGAACTATCAAAGCCAGAACGGGCTTTACTTACGATTCAACTGGCTTTTACAACACTACTGATATCAACGCGAACGGGCATGACAATACGCATTACGGGGTAGGATCGCCGAACACGAATATTCGTGGTAATTTGACTGCAGTTACTCGCTATGCCGACCCGGTTACGCCTTCCGGAGGCATCCTTCGCACCTTCATTTTTGATAGTCTGGGCAACCTGCGCAAAGCCAATGTTGACTGCTGAAGCCAGAAGATTTTCAATTTCTCCGGACAAACGCAGTGGGCGTATCCGGATTCGGTGGTGCGCGGCAAAACCCCGCAGTTCACCTCCAGCTTTACCTACAACATTGATAAAGGACTGATGCTGACCAGCACCGACGAGAATTCCCAAGTCACCAGTTACGTCTACGACAACATGAATCGGACGGTCAGCGTCAGCGAACCAGCCAACAGCGTGACCACCGTGCAAGTCACGGCCAGCAGTGCCTATGCTGATGATCTTTTGTCGCCAATGGTGACACATTCAAACACCGGCGCAAATAGTCTGGTGACGGTGAGCACCTTTGACGGGTTGGGCCGCACGCTCCAGGTGGATACCAGGAACAACACTACGCTGGTGAGCACAGCGAAGTATGGCTACAATAGCTCGGGGCAGCGCATACTGGCATCAAATCCATTCGGGCCGAGCGAGACACAGATCAACACCACTTTTGCTTACGACGGAGTTGGCCGCGTCACGACCGTCACTCCGCCCAGCGGCGGGGTTACTCAATATACGTACAGCGGCAACAGCGTGATCGTCACCGATCCTGCCGGCAAGCAGCGCAAGAGCTACACAGATGCCTTCGGCAGGCTGGTTGAAGTGGATGAGCCGGGCATGCCGGGCATGGGCCAGGCTGTGAGTCATGCGACCCTGCAATCAGACGGCAACTTTGTCATTTCCTCGCCTGATAACACGGCCTTGTGGAGCACCCAGACCTCCGGCACCACGATCGATACTGGCTTGTTGCAACCGGATGGGAATTTTGTTCTGTATTCGCAGATCTGGTCGGTGGGCACATATGTTGCTCCTTCAGGCGTATTCATTCCCTATGACAGTTGCCGCATCGCCGATGAACTGCTGGCCGGGCAGACCCTGGCTTCCAACTCCTGCATTGAGTCGCAGAGCGGGCAATACATGGTGCTCATGCAGAGTGACGGCAACTTCTTCATCTACAACCGTTCCACCGGGGTGGTCACTTGGGCGGCCAATACTTACGGACATCCGGGGGCCTATGGCGTGATGCAGACCGATGGAGACTTTGTCATTTATAGCGCCAGCGGGACATTTCTGTGGCACAGCGGGACATCAGGACAAGGCGGCAAAATTCTAAGAATCATCAACGATGGCCGGCTGATCATCTACAAAGACTTCTGGCAGAGCGGAACGTCGAACCCTTCAGCCATTAGTTCCAGCATGAGCGCACCGAGCTGCGGCAGCGCGGGTGTTGGCCTGGGTTGGAGCAGCGTGATCCAGACGGGATCTTGCCTGGTTTCCTACAATGGCCGCTTCGAACTGCTGATGCAGACCGACGGCAACCTCGTGCTCTATGACCGCTCCACCACTCCGGCAACAGCCACATGGTCTTCGAATACACTGCTGACGCCGTTGACTCCCGGAGTAGCGCTAAAGACGACATATACGTATGACGTGCTGAATAATTTGACCGGAGTGTCACAGGCGGCAGGATTTTATAATGGACAATCCGGCGCGGCTCAGACGCGCAACTATAACTATGACCCTCTCGGGCGCCTGACCAGTGCCACTACGCCTGAATCCGGAGCGGTCACCAACTACTACACAAAAGCTGACGGAACGGCCTGTTCTGATGACCCGGGGTTGGTATGCCGCATTCAGATGCCCGTGGCGTGGTGAAAACCTTGAGCTATGACGGCATCAACCGGCTGGGCGGCGTGCAATACAGTGACGGTACGGCGAACCAGAGTTACGAGTACGACAATACCGCCGCAAACCCTTATGCGCTTGACCGCCTGACGAAGATCACGGAAGGCGCGAATTCGCAGGCCTTCACGTATGACAACTGGGGGCAAATCACCAAAGTGAGCCACGTGATCGATGGGAATACCTATCTGGTTCAGTATGGCTACAACGGCGCAGGGCAGATTGCGTCAATCACCTACCCGACTGGCCGCCTGGTGATGCAGAACTATGATGCCATCGGGCGACTGGCATCGATCTGCGATGGCAGCGGAAGCAACTGCACCGGAACTACTTACCTGTCAGGCATCGCCTACAACGCCGGCTTCCAGCCGACAGCAGTTACCTACGGCAACAGCGACCAGGGCGCATTCGGATACAACGATCACCTGCAGATTGCAACCTTGCGCTACACCCATCCCGGCAATGCCACCGACATTCTCAATCTGGCCTATGATTATGGGCAGAGCTACAATGGCAACACGGTGAATAACGGGCAGATTCAGAAAATCCGCTATTACACGACACCGGGTGCGGAGGACACCACTAAGTCGGAATATTTCACCTATGACCAGTATGGCCGCCTGAGCGCCGCCCAGACTGCGACATTCAGCTCTTCAACCCCCGGAACCTGGAGCCTCAACTGGGGCTATGACCGCTTCGGCAACCGCCTGACCCAAACCTTGGTGGGCGGGAATACCACGAGAACCGACATCGGGCAGGCGCAACTTACTGTCGATCCTGCGACCAATCGCATCACGAATACAGGGTTTAATTACGATGCAGCGGGCAATCTGACTGCGGATGGAACACACACATATTCCTATGACGCGCTCAACCGCATGAAGCAGGTGGACAGCGGTGCTGTTACTTCTACATATTTTGGCCCGCTTCGGATCAAGAAAGTCGCCAGTTCAACCACGACCGTCTATGTCTATTCAGGCACGAGGCCCATCGTGGAATACGTGAACGGCAGCCCGAGCAAGGAATATATTTACAGCGGCTCTCAGGTGCTGGCGGAAATCACTTCCGGTTCGGTTACGTACCATCATCCCGACCATCTCTCCAACCGTGCAGATACTGATGCTGCTGGTAACGTCACCCGCCGCGGACATGCGCCCTTCGGAGAAAGCTGGTATGACAGCGGCAGCTCCAAGCTGAAGTTCACCACATATGAGCGAGATGGCGAGTCGAAGCTGGATTATGCGCAGTTCCGGTATTATTCGTCCGGATTTGGCCGGTTCATGTCAACCGATTTGCTGGGTGGCGGCTTGGATGAGCCGCAGTCACTTAATCGATATGTATATGCACTTAATGATCCTTTGAATATGATTGATCCACAAGGATTGAACCCAAATTATCCATGCAATGATTATTGGTGCGAATGGCCTAGTAACTTTTCGAGTTCCCCGCCATGCTTTAATGAAGAATGCTGGTATGACGGTCCAGGAGTGGACGGCGGTGGACACCCAGAACATCCGCCACTGGATGGTGGTATGGGGAGCGGAGGGGGCGGCTCGACAGGATCAGGGACCCCTGCAATCAAGGTCAACTTGGACAAGTTATTTAAGTGCATACTTGATCAATTTGGTGTTATAGGTAAGTCGTTCAGTATAGTGACCAAAGATAATGCTGGAGTGTTTAATGGAACAAAACAATCCGATAGCAGTGTTGTTTCACTAAGCAGTGACGGAACTAGCTTTAGTACGGAGGATCTGTCAAGAATCAGTAACATAAATGGCGGGCCTGCAAAGGTTACGGGACTTACTTTAGATGGTTATACGGCCACCAGATCGGTATTCGGAATAAAAACTTTGGGAGGTATCTTCTCATACAAGACAAGCTATGTCGGTAATGATCTCGCGCCCGGGGTGATGGTAGCAAATCAAATTCATGAGCTTGGCCATCAATTAGCGAAAGCTACTGGCGAGAATAATTATGGGGGTGGTAAATATGATTACTCAAATGAGAAATATGCAACAAATCTGGAAGATTGCTACGCCAAAACACACAAGTAATAATTTGCTTTTTTGCAAGCAAAATCGAATCGACATGGGTGTAATGACAGAAACAGCATGACTAACTCGATGACACTCAAGCCGTATCGCTACTGGCTACCACTCATGGGGATTTCGCTATCCATTCTCCTCATCGCTTTAGACAACGCAGTAAACACAAAGAATCTGCTGGCTGTTTTTATTGATGAGCTTAACTTTCCGGGATCGGTAGCACTTCAATCTATCCCGGGATGCTGCTTTCAGGGACACAATGTTTTCGGATATCGCACATGGCTTGTTCAACTGTTATTCATTTCTCTGGCCGGACTGTGGTGGTATTTAGTTGGGTTGGAACTGGATTTGGATCTGCTTCGCCACCTCGCTAGAAGATGGCTGATATTAAGTATCTTCTGGCTTATTTTAGCTGCTGCTTTTCAGATTCTTGCAATCTATGTTCTAGCTGTCACTGTAATCCAAGCGATTCAACATCCTAGCGATGACATGGCTGGTTATCTTGTGTCCGGTCTTTTTCTTCTAATGACTCTGGGATGGCTGGAACTGATTGCGTTCAAATTTTGGCGAGCACATCGAACAAATCGAGCGATTGGTTAGCATTTTACGAGATGTTTGAGCTTTTCCAATTTTCTTCCAGCACAGTGACCTATCATCATCCTGATCATCTTTCCAACCGCGCCGATACCGATGCTGCTGGTAACGTAACCCGCCGTGGGCATGCGCCCTTCGGAGAAAGCTGGTATGACAGCGGCAGCTCCAAACTGAAGTTCACCACGTATGAGCGAGATGGCGAGTCGAAGCTGGATTATGCGCAGTTCCGGAATTATGCATCGGGCTTTGGGCGGTACATGTCTGCAGATCTTCTGGAAGGCAAGCTTCAGGGACCACAGTCACTGAATCACTATAGCTATGTTGCCAATGATCCGGTTAACAATGTAGACCCACTCGGCCTCACGTTGGTAAGTGTCTGCGGACCGGGTATTACCAGTATAGAACACACGGAATTTAATGGTGAAGACCGCGGAACAACCGTAAATTGGGGAATCGTCTGCCACCAGGAGATGGTTTTTGACGATATAGGTGGTGGTGTATCTGGAGATCCTCTAGGCGGCGGGTTAGGTGGTGGCGGGGGAGATGGCGCAAATCCAGCGCCAAAAGTGGATACTAAGGTCTTGGCCGACTGTATTGCCAAGATTTTTGGCACTGTGCTGCTTAGCTTCACCCCGTCTCAAATGGGAGCAAAGGCAAATCCAAGCTCAGATGGGTCGTTCGTCGGGTTTGGCATTGATACACACGGAGGCTCTTCGACGTTTTCAGGAGCACTCAGCGTCATAAGCATTACCAATGATGCGCACTCCAAATCAGCATCGCAAATAACACTCGATGCTGTTAATCAGGGCCAACTGGAGCCAGGGGTAGGAGTAGCTCTAGGCTATACCATACCATCACAACCATATACAAACTTTTCGGCTAATAGTATGGTGGATCCGCAAGAACTCCTTCTAGTTCAGATTTTTGAGTTAGGTAACTCATTGACGGCGATAACAGGTATCGGGAAGGGGCCGCGGGATGAAACTTTCTCATCCGCTCTTCAGGATTGCTACATAAAAGGCACTTTTCAGAGGAAGTAGATCCCAAGGTGAAGGAGATCACTATGAATAAGCTACGGAGCTCTATTTTCTTATTGTGTACAATCTTGCTGACTGAATTAAATTCATGGCCAGAAGACGGGCTGAAGAAACTCACGCTATCTGTGTACAGCTTCCAAGAACAGAGCAATGGCAGCAGCGAATCGCTGAAGGCTGTATGGATGGGAGATGCGAAGGCCGAAGATGGTACATTCTTGTCTATGACCACATATGAGGCTCCAACTGGAGAGCGTGTGGCGGTGACTCAGGGAGCGTTTTCATCAGCCCAAGGAGCAGAAGAGCAGCTCCGCAGATCACTTAAGAAGGCTGCTCGTATCATCGAAGATTCAGCCAAAGCAGAGCAGGCACAACATAAGATCGGAAGACGAGTTGTAGCACTATTTGACAAGACGGCAGCTCACGACGCTTATCATGCTATCCTCTGGACAAATCACAATCATTTTTATTGGGTGGCGTCCTCTAATTTACAGTTGGCAATTAGAGTTGAACGGGACATAAATCGAAAAAAGCTTGTTACCAGAAAGCAGAAGAAAACCGGTAGCAGTGGATGGACTACCGCTTAACCGTTCAGTTCGATAGTTTCAAGCTGACGCTTGTTCCGCACCTTGGCCAATCCGCATGACAACGCCAGTGTGAGAGCTTCACCAAGGCTTTAAAGCGGAAAGCGATCTATCAACCTGGATAAAGCCCGGCTATCCATGTCGATCACCCAGAAAGAGCCATCTCCCGCAGACTCTGGTACATGAAACTCTCCATACATCAGTCTTTGGAGATTCGGATCAAGGTCTCGCCAAAGCAGCAAGATAAAGGGGGCTGATAAGATGACCGGCCCGGCAAGCCTCGGACGAATTCCCAGTAAAATGGAAAAAGAATGTAACTCAAAGGATGTAAAGAAATGAATGCTTACATAGGCTTTATCATTGCTTTTGTTGCATTATTCAATCCAGCACAAGACACAAAATGTAGTTGTGGTATGCCGATTGCTGCAGAGAGGAGTTATATGTCGCCCCCTGCGGAAGTTGATTTGCCCTATTTTGATGTGTACTTTCGGCATTCTAAGGGCCACCCGGTAGAGTTACTAGCAGTTCGGCACGAGTTCTCAGAACATTCATCGAAACGTACTATGTCAGGCTCAGTCGATGAGCATACCTGGAAAACCTCATCCAATTCCAAGATATCTTCTGATCGCAAGCTAATAGCCTTGGCGCAGATGACAATTTGGGATCCTAGTAATCACGAATTTGGCTTAAGAGTGCATCATTCACAAATATTCATGACCAATGATCGCGGCCGCTCCTGGACATCTGTACTGGATCACAATCTCCTCGAAAAGCCGGTTATATTAAAGGGGCACGCAGAAGCAGTTGCAGCTTCAGAAGCCCACGGATTACATTCGCACTATTCGATAGCTTCTTGGCAAGGATTACAAATTGTTGAGATGATCTTTGATATCAATAAGTCCGGTACGATTTATCTACTTACAAATCAGGGGGTATTTAAGAGTTGTAATCGCGCGCAGTCCTGGAACTTGCTGCCTGTAGCGACTGAGCAGCTCTTTTCTGTTCGGTCAATAGCAATTAATCCAATGAACTCAGCTAATCTGGCAATCGGAACAACTGATGGAGTTTACATCTCCCGAGATGGTGGGTGTAGCTTTGAAGTGGCACTGTTATGATGGCCGCTCCGGCAGGCCATCTTCACACGAGTTGAACAAATTGTGCGCCAAGACCCTCATGCCACAATTAAGGAAGTAGCTTCCCAGATACGAGTTCGTAAAAAAGAAGTGAATGTATCATCAAAAGAAATTGTCTTCTGGCAACGAGAATTACAAAAACTCAATATCCCCCTTGTGCTTGAAACGTGGGTTCCAGTGGATGAAACCCCCTGCTTTGATTTTTGGTTCGACACGCGTGCAGATTCAATGCGGCTCTCCTTTTTTTATTCCTTTCCCCAAAGGCCGCCTCAAAAATCCAAGATCACTCCCATAGCGCAATGGATGCAGAAAGTACGATTCGATGTGGAGAATAGATAGCGAATTGAAGCTGGATTATGCGCAGTTCCGTTATTATTCGTCCGGATTTGGACGGTTCATCTCAGCCAATTGTCAAATCCCAGCAGTTCCGAGTTCTTGGCGAATGACACTCCCCAAAAGCTCCTCACATACATATGTGACGGCCGTCATAGTAACCGTGGGATTGAAACATGCAAAGTCATTCCCCGCTGGTCTTTCCCAGCCTGGACCAGCCTCACAGGGCCTGTTTAGCAGTACTTGAGAATCGCAAGCCCAATCGGACAATACATTATGAAGATGCATTTGAGCAGTGTTCTGCGCCGCCGCTTGCTGGCAACTGCCATGTCAATGGCGATCTTACTGCCTGCCTGCACGTTGCTATCGACTCGAATGATGGCCCAATCGGGCATCGCGTTGAGTAAGAGTGAGAAGAATGATGTCTCGCCGCCGCTTCAATCGCAGCCGCGTGCCTTGCCCCGCAGCGCTTCCATTCACGTAAGGAGAGGGCCTTTGCCGACGCTCCCCACGCCCCCGGCCAGGCCGGATACGGTAGTGCAGAGCGCGCTGCTGGCGCCGTCGAAGATGCCGGCCACCGGCGCCAATTGGGAAGGGATCAACTTTGCCGCGAGCGGCAATACGCCGCCGGATATCAATGGCGCCGCCGGGCCGAATCACTACATCCAGATCGCAAATATCCATCTCCAGGTCTGGGACAAGAAAGGCGCGTCCTTGCTGGGCCCGATTCCTATCGCATCGCTCTGGTCGGGCTTTGGCGGCTCCTGCGAGCTGTACGGATCCGGAGATCCAATTGTGCTCTATGACCGGCTCGCCGATCGCTGGTTGGTCAGTCAAATCGGCGGAGCGCCTTTGCTGGGTCAACCGTTCTACGAGTGCATTGCTGTCTCCGCCACGCCTGATCCGCTGGGCGCCTGGAACCGCTACGCTTTCCAGGTGCCGGGGAACGATTTCATAGATTATCCGAAGTTCGGGGCATGGCCTGATGGCTACTACATGACAGAGAACGAGTACAACAACACCGCCACCAGCTATCTTGGGGCCCGTGCATGGGCCTTCGACCGCGCCGCCATGATCGCGGGCCAACCGGCGGCCTTCCAGGTGGGCCCACTCACCTCCACCGGCACCATGATGCCTGCTGATTTCGACGGCCGCACCCCACCGCCAGTGGGAGCGCCGAACTACCTTCTCGCGTTCAGCTCTCCTTTTTTTCTGTGGCAGTTTCACATCGATTGGCAAAACCCACTCAACAGCACATTCACCAGCACCGCCCTTTCTCCCGCCGGTTTTACCGCAAGTCCAACCTGCATGAACCCCGGGTGCGTCCCGGAGAAATCTCCGTCATCGGCAAACCTGCTGGAGGTAATCGGCGACCGCTTCATGTTCCGGCTTGCCTACCGCAACTTCGGTGATCACGAATCGCTAGTCATCAGTCACGTGGTGCGCAGCAATACCAGTCTTGGCGTCCGTTGGTACGAGATCCGCAGTCCGGGCACTGCTGCTCCCTTCGTCTTTCAGCAGGGCACCTTTGCGCCCGACCTCAACCACCGCTGGATGGGAAGTATCGCGATGGACGGAAGCGGCGATATCGCGCTGGGGTATAGCATTGCAAGCGATACCCTCTACCCCTCCATCCGCTACGCGGGGCGCTTGGCCTCTGACCCGCTGGGAGAACTCACCCAGGGAGAGGCGTCAATCTTCGAAGGAGTTGGATATCAGGACACGACCTCTGGCAACTCGGCGCGCTGGGGTGACTACAGCAGCATGTCTATCGATCCGGCGGATGACTGCACGTTCTGGTATACGACGGAATACAACAGCAGCAACAAAGCCGGAAACTGGGCGACGCGTATTGCATCCTTCCGTTTCCCCGGATGCGGCGGTCCCGATTTGGCTCCGGTCATCAGTATCACGTCGCCGGGCAACGGCGACCTCCTGGAAGGCGCGACCACAATCAAAGGGACGGCTGCAGATGATGGCGCCGTGGCGCAGGTTGAAGTTGCCATCGACTCAGGTCCGTTTCGACTCGCTGCCGGGACAACCTCGTGGAACTTTCCGCTCGACATGACCACCTTGACTCCTGGCTACCATACTGTCAACGCACGCGCCACCGACAACAAAGGTCAGATCGGGATGACGGTGATCGCGGTGTTTCCCAATCCACTTCCGCAGGGCGCGATCACCTTCCCCGCGCCCCATGCCTCGATCTTCGGAGCCATCACGATTGCAGGTACCGCAGCGGCCACCAACAGCACCGTGGTCAAGGTTGAGGTATCGGCCTGTGGCCAGCCTTTCAGCCTGGCTTCCGGTACCACGTCCTGGACCTTTGTCTGGGACACCACCCTCTGTCCGGATGGACCGGCGGTGATCGCCGCGCGTGTGACCGATGGATTAGGTGGCAGCAGCACCGTGAGTGAATCAGTAAGCATCGGTAACCACATTCCACCAACTGTCGCCATCATATCTCCGGCGCCTGGAGCTTTTGCCTTGGCAACCATCACGGTTGCGGGTATCGCTTCGTCTGACCACGCCACCATATCCAAGGTTGAAGTCTCCGTATGTAGCCAGCCCTTCAGCCTGGCTTCCGGCACCACGTCCTGGACCTTTATTTGGGACACCACACGCTGCCCGGACGGAGCGGCGGTAATCACCGCGCGCGCCACCGACAGCGCGGCCAATTCGAGCACCGTGAGCGAGTCCGTAGTCATAGCCAACAACGATGCTCCGCCGGCCGTGGTGATTACTTTCCCCAAGAAAAACAGCAGCTTTCATACGGACTTCGGTGTTCTCGGCACCGCTGCAGACCGCGATGGAAGCATCGCCAAAGTCGAAATTTCCGTGGACAACGGTCCATGGCAGTTATGTCAAAACACCGACTCCTGGGCGTGTTCTGCTTCCACTGCCGGCCTGGCCAAGGGAAAGCACCTGTTGACGGCCCGGGCCACCGACAATGTCGGCAAAGTCGGTTTTGACTCGCTTACGTTCATGATGAAGTAACCTCGACGAACTCGTCCACAGGGCACGCCGTGGCTACTCGGCGGCGAGTCTGAACTGACCTTGTGGAACTTGTGATCTGAATGGACGAAGCTTTCGGTCGTCCTGATTATCCAGCAGTCTGTCCTCTAATCAGTGTTCATCTGTATTACTAACGTTCAAATTCATCTCTGCTTGCGACGAATTCTCCCGCACAGCCGAGGGCGGCTGCGGTCCATAGGGAGCAACACACTGCCAAATTCAATACACATCAACTACTATTGTTACCTCTGCGTCCTTTGCGTCCTCTGCGGTAAAAAGGTTTTTGGTTGTGGCTCGCCACGCTGTGTTGATCAGTGGCAAGGGTTTTGATTCGCGTTCATTCGCCCGATTCGCGTCATTCGCGTCTGACTTCTTGTGTCTCCGTGTTTCGCTTTGGTTGTGGACCCAATTCAAGTCCGGCGGGAGCTTAGAAACCTGGCGAGCACCTCAGGGAGGTCCTGGTACAGCCTGGATTTTTTTACAAAATCGCAGGCGCCGCTCTCATGGCATACCTGCTGCAGGCCTGGAATTTCATGGGCCGTGATGATCACGACGGCTATTTCGGGGAAACGCTGTCGAATTTCCGAAGTGGCTTCCAGTCCATTCATGCCCGTCATTTGAAGATCCATAAGCACCAGGTCAGGACGTAATTCCTGGGCCAATGCGAGGGCCTCATCTCCGCTTCGAGCGGCGCCGACCAGACAAAAATCCGGCGTCGTCTCAAAAAAGGCCCGGAGGCTTGAAAGAAATTCAGGAGAATCATCAATCGCCAGTACTCGAGTGTGTCTTACGGCAGTTTGCACCATTTGAGTGGCTCCTTCACACCTCTGATTTCTCTTGGTAAGTTTATCGTACCGTTCTCCATGTACTTTAGGCGATTCAATCGTCAAGGCCTTCTGGCCCAGTGCCTCTCCAAAGCTTCAGATCGCTTTCTCCCGGAAGCGGCGCAATAATGAAAGAGACACGCTGTAGCAACAGCATAATATATGGCTGATTGCTTGGCATCGGGTGGAAAACTGATTTTTAGCTCCCAGAGGGGGGAGGAGCAGCTTGAGCTAGGGCGTGAGAGCGGATCAGATGGCTCACAGGTAGTTCAATTTTGATTGTCGTGCCGGTACTCCCAGTCTCAATGGCAAGCTGGCCTTTCAGGAGCCTCGCTCGTTCGCGCATCGATCCCAGCCCCACGCCGCTGCGATGTATTTCCAGGATGCCGCGTCCCTGGTCGGCGATTTGCAACCGCAGAACATCGCCATCGCAGGAAATCCGGACAGTTGCGGTACGACTGCCAGAGTGGCGATGGATATTGGAAAGCGCTTCCTGGATGATGCGAAAGACGGCCAGTTCAATATCGAATCCCATGTTGTCCAGGTCCCCCTGGCTGCTCAGGGTCACTTGAATTCCTGTCCGTTTAGCAAAACCTTCCACGTAACTCCGGAGCGTCAGGCCCAGACCTAACTCTTCCAGCAAAGGTGGATGCAACAAGTATGAGACCGTTCGCAATTCGTTAGCGCTCTGCTCCGTCAGCCGCATCCATTCCTCCAGGACTGCGGGTGAAATGACAGACGGATCCCGCGACATTCTTCCCATATGCAATAACAAGGTCACCAGGTTCTGGGTGGCGCCGTCGTGAAGCTCCCGGGCCAGGTTGCGCCGCTCTTCTTCCTGAACACGCATCATGCGCCGGGAGAGTTCCTGTATTTCTTCCTCGGCCCGCTGGTGTTCCAGGATTTCGAGCTCCAGGGACTGGTTCATGTTCACCAGTGCCGCAGTACGCTCCTGGACACGTATTTCCAGCTCCTCGTGTGATTTTCTGAGTTGCGCTTCTGCAAGCACCGCTTCTGTCACATCGCTGCAGATGATAGTGAAGATGGTTTCACCTGCAATTTCCAATTTGGAGATGGAGGCCGCCATATGAAACTCACTGCCGTCTTTGCAAAGGCCAAGAACGTGCCGCCGGTCAGACATCAATAGATTGTTTTTGTCCGAATGAGTGAAATGGGCAACATGTTCCTTATGCACCTTTTGAAAACGCCCAGGGATCAACAGTTCCATCGGCTGGCCCAGAACCTCCCCGGCGGTGTAACCAAAAGTGCTTTCAGCCGCGCGGTTAAAGAGTGTGATTTTATGGTCTGCATTCATGGAGATCACCGCTTCCGCGGAAATCGCCAGGATTCCGGAAAATCGCCGTTGCGAAGCCCGCAGAAAGTCGGTGATCCACGCGATGATCATGAGCATCAAACCTGCCGCTGCACCGAATAAAAGTGTTGCCGCAGGCAAGTTGGAGCGCATTTCGCTCATCACCTCCCGCTTGGGCCAGACACGCAACTGCCAGATAGTTCCCGGCAGGCGGACGCTTGTGTCCTGCGCCCATCCCACAAAATTTTCATCATTGCTTCCTGCCAGGCGGAAAACTTCAATACCCTGCTCTTCCACAGCCACAGAAAAATCGAGCTTTTCGATATCGTTGAGCATGGTGTCCAGAGACCGCTGGACGTCGAAGTGTCCGAGAACAAAGCCGCGGAACCCGCCGTTCTGAAAAATCGGCACCGCTGTTATCCACTGCTTTTGGCCAGTGGAGGAGACAACAATATTCGACAGCAAGATCGCCTTTGAATTTGCTGCGTCCGTGAGCAGGTGTTCCCGGATTGCGGCGCCCGCCAGAGGAATCTTCTGCCCCGGAGCACGCGAGATCCAGCGTTCTTCGTATTTAGGATCAAGCCATTCGAGAGCGATACAGCCGGGGTGATGCTCCAGGAACAGGCCGGCAAAGGCTGACCATTGCGCATAAGTAGGTTCCCCAAATTCCCACATTCTCGCGAGGCGGACCTGACTAAGCAGCCATGCTTCCATGTCTGAGTTCAAATCCGCTGATATAGCGGAAGTTGCCAAGCGGGTCATGCGATGAATGTGATCGCGCTCATTGGTCTTTGCAAAATGCCAGGCGACGAATGTGCTGATGGCGGTAAAGGCCATCACGATCAGCATCGCGGGGGACAGTGCAACACGCACGGCTTTCCGAATTCGGTGCATCAGGCCGAGCCTTCCTGTCATGAATGACATGGATACCTGGCTGGAGGATGAGAGCAATGCCAGTTCCTGGTTGAAAATTGCGTCTTTGGCCCCTGGTTTCTCCTTTAGCTAACTAAATTTAAGAAACCCTTAAAAAAACATTAAAACTCTTAATAAAAAGGACCATTTTTTCCTTAAATACCTTGACTCGATTAGGTGTAAGCTTTGTTTACAAGCATATATTGAATTGGTTGTTGTTTATCCCAGGATTCGTCAAGAACTCCAGGTTTTTTTGGAACAAATATTTATGCTTTTGGGCCGTTCCTAGTTGTGGAGTCCCTTAGATTCCGGGTCTTAAGGGGTCATGAATGGCAGTCCGAGTATTGATCGCGGATGATCATGAAATGTTTCGGCAGGGCCTGCGCGCTCTTCTTGAAGAAGAAGGGTTTCAATTCGTCGCAGAAGCGTCTGATGGCCGCGAGGCGGTGCGGCTTTGCCAGCAACACCATCCTGAAGTTGCCATCCTCGACATTTCCATGCCCGTATTGAATGGAATCTTCGCAGCTCGAGAGATCATCAAGTCCAATCCCCGAACCAAGGTTGTACTTCTGACCCAGCATACTGAAGACCAGATGGTTTTAGAGAGCTTGCGGGCAGGCGTTACCGGATACGTTCTTAAAACCAGGGCTACAAGTGAATTGGTGCACGCTCTTCGTGCTGTTTGTCGTGGGGAAATGTATCTCACGCAAAGCATCTCCCGCGCTATTGTGCAGGCATTCCTGATGAAAGATTCACTTCCAGAGCGGCCGCTGAGCGACCGTGAGCGCCAGGTCTTGCAACTGGTTGCGGAAGGAAAGACTACCAAGGAAATCGCATCGCTGCTGGGCATCAGCGTGAATACAGCCGAATCCCATCGTACTAATCTGATGGAGAAGCTGGACATCCATGACACTGTAGGTTTGGTGCGCTATGCTCTACGCACGGGCGTTATCCAGTAAACCATTTTCTTTCCGGGGCCGGTGTCGCATCTTATAAGCCTTATCGGCACGACTAATTAATGTCATGCCCTGTTACCCGTCTAGAGCATTTTTAGAGTTAATGTAGACCGTCCAGGAGCGAGACGAGTAACAGGGTATGACTTCAGTCGTACCGAAAGAGCAAAAAAGATTCTGGGCTTTAGCCCCTGCTGCTGTTTCCTCCTGATGAATGCCGGTCTACATTAACTCTAAAAACGCTCTAGCAAACCTATACGGCATTTCTTAACCCCGCATAAAGCCCCCAGGGTTGCAGAGCTTTATTGGCACTTCTACAAGTCATGTCCTGTTACACATCTCTTTAAAGGTATCCAGCACCTGCAAAAAGCGGTTATAACCATGGGTTTGTAATAACTCCCCCGGCTCTTCTCTAAATCTCCGGTACAGAAGTACCCCAACCTCCCGGTATGGGGGGATGGTGAGAATGCAGCCAATGTTTCACACTGCCCGTGTGAACTTGCCGCTTTTCGATGTTACGTAGCAGCACTTCCAGTTGTTCTACCCAGGTTGCTGCACGTCCGGCCGAAGAAAGGCCCCGCGAAATGCCGGCATGACGGAGAAGACTCTCATGACAAATATAGGAAGCCTGCAAATCCAAACAGCCCAGGCCGTAGGCGTAGCTCAACGGCGCGGGGCCTCAACCACAAGCATTCTATTCACTTTATTAGTGATAATTCTGCTATCTACCTTTGCGGCAGGACAGTTGCCTGTCCCCGTATCGTCACAATTTGATGTGACTGGCTTTGTTCAGACGGCCACACTGGGCGGCCCCGGCAGCGGCAACGGCGGGGGCGCGCACCAGGGTGGTTTTATCGTCGTGAATGGCCAGTTGATTACGGTGCCTTCGGAAACCATTGTGATCCTGCCTGCCAATGCTCTCACGTGGCAGGAACTTTTTGCTTTGGCGCCGGCGCCCTATACCGGGGCGGCTACGGGCATGGCTCAAGACGATGTTCCCACGCCCCTGACCACCTATGAAGCGCACGTGATCGGTAACCGCGTGCTGGGCGGTCCGGGCGGTGCTGACGTGTACATCGCCGGGCTGATTTACATTTCCCAGCATGCGTTGAACTCAGGTGCTGGATACATCAATTGCATTAACTATGCTACCGGCGAGATGCGCGTAGGTGGTCCGATCGGCAATTGTGCCACCGGCGCACGGGTGCAAATCAATGATCCGGTGATTACCACTGTCGGAGATGTCGCGGCAGGCACAGGACGTTACAGCCGGGGACAAACCCCGGATGCGCGGTTCCAGGTGGACCAGGACAACCCCACCATCGCTTCCGCCACTGGCTTTCCCATGTGTGTGCCACGCGTTGTGGCTGACCCGAACGTTGCTGGGAACCCCGATGATGCCCGTTGCCCTGTGACCCAGAGGCCGTTCGTCGGAAATCCAGTGATAGTGTGTTTAGCCCCAGCTACGGTTGGGCTTCGGTGCACCAACTTCACCACGCTTCCTCCCGGAGGCGGCCTGCCTGATCCAACCATTCAGGCGCCCTTCGAAGTTGGCGACTACGTGACCTTCGCAGGAACACTAGTGCAGGATTGCACCATGACTGGGTGTCCGGGCGGCGGCCCCACCGCTGGGCCGTGGCCGGCGCTTGGAAGGGCTGCAACTTACATCTCTGCCCACACCATTAACAACAACGCTGCCATCTACACAGCCCCTGGTACCAACCCAGCTTATGTCTCGACGGAAGTGACCCTCATCGGCACTGGAGGACTAACGGTTGTGGGTGCAGGCGAAGCGACCGCACGGACCCGCTTTGAAGGCATGACCACTGATGTTGATCCGACTGCGGCGAACCAGAGGTTCATCCACCTCTACGGGATGGATTTTAATTCGCTTACTGGTGCGGCCACCGACCGTGATTTTGGCACAATCGGCGTCGATCCAGGCCCGGAAAATGGCTTGGGTGCGGTTAAGGGACGTTGGCGTTTCCGTCCGCCGTGTCTGGCATTCGGGTCGACTCCTCTAAAACCAGACAAGCAATGCGTGATGAATTCTGCGGACACCTTCCTGCCACCGCCGCGCGAGATGCGGGCAGTAGTTCAGGGTGCATTTACCGCGCCCCTTACTGCGGCATCGCCCCGGTCGGCTAACGGGATCGTCTATGGCCAATATCATGCCCCCATTCTGACGTACATCTTCCCGGAGAACGTCCCCGGCACCGCTATCCCGGAGAACAACTTCAACACCATTAACTTCCTGGCCCAGGGTGGATATAGCTCATCGCCGGGTACGCTGGTGGGGCAACTCAATCCCTGGCCCAGTAACGTCGTTCCAGTCGTGGCCTGCATTACGGCAGCGGCCAACGCCGGAGGGCCGTATGGAGTCAACTCTGGAGCAACCATCGCCTTAAACGGCAGCGCCACTGGAACAACGCCCATCAGCTATTCATGGACGGCAAGCGGTGGGACAATCTCTAACCCCACCCTGCCCACGCCTGATTACACAGCGCCCCAGGTGGCGGTCCAGACGGTGTTCACCCTGGCACTCACGGCCACCAATTGCGGCGGGACTTCTGCCCCTTCGACTGCATTCGTGACCGTCGCTCCGGCGTCGGCTCCGACCGTGAATCCTATCGCCAATCAGTCCGTCGCTTCCGGAGCGGCAGGCTCTTTCAATGTCACTGCCTCTGATCCCAACGTGCCGGCGGCAACGCCGCTCACCTGGACAGTCAGCCAGACCGGAGCGTCCGCTCTGCTCAACCTGGTGATTACCCCCACTGGGGCAACCACCGCCACCGTGAGCTATACCGCACCATCAGTGGTGGTAGCCACGAACATCACGGTCACGGTGACTGCGACCAATACTATCGGCATTGCCTCAGCGCCGGTATCAACCACGGTGGCCATCAATCCGCCGGTCCCGGTGCTGCCACCAGTAGCCAATCCAGTAGCGGCCGTTTCAGTGCCCGTGGGTTCCTCTGATGTCAGCCTGCTGATCACCGGATCTGATCCCAACATTCCGGCACGGACACCGCTGCTCTTTACCATTACGCAGAACCCGGCTGGAACGTTGCAGTTCCCATCCGCTGGCTGCGCCCTGGGAACAAACCAAGGCAACTTGTGTGTGACTCCTTCGGGTCCAACCACGGCGACGGTCTCCTTCAACGCTCCGGCTGCTCCTGTTGTGGTCACGCTAACCATCACGGCCATCAACTCTGCCGGTGTGGTTTCGGCGCCGGTCACCACCACGGTCACCGTCACTGACGTTTTCAGCATCACGGCGGCGGAGTACCGGTCCAACAAGCAGCGGTTGATCGTCAACGTGACGGACAACACCATCGACCCAACCATCCAGATCTTCCTGCAGCCTTACCGGTGTGAAAACGCCGCTGCGCCCTGCGTGCAGACAGCTCCAGGCGTTTGGACGTATGACCCCGACCCGATCAACGGAGGTGTTGGAAACCTGTTCACCGGCGGCGCCGGCGGCCTCTACATCATCGACGTGGTCGGAGCCCCTGCCCCGGCCTGCAATCTCGGTGGTACTTACAAGACGCCGTGCAACGTCGTCTCCATCAGTGCCCGGTCATCGAAAGGTGGCACGGCATCTTCCGCAATCACCCGCATTCGGTAGTTAGAATCCCAGGCGGTCGAAGAGCGAAGCTGCTCTTCGACCGCACCTGGAACCCTGTACTCGAAATTGAACATACCGCCGGAGGCGGAGGAGGCACACCATGCAATCTTCAAAATGCCAGGCTCCCAGATTCGCTCCCACCGGGTTCCGGGTAACACGCTTATTCGGCAGGGCGCGGTCCCCACAATCAGGGAAGACGTTTCGCGCCATTCTCGCCGTGATTCTGGCCTGCCTGATGGTGGTACCCCAGTCCTTATTAGCGCAGGTGCAAACCTACAATTGTCCTACAGCTTTTGGTCCAGTAGCGGTCGCGCCAGTTCTGCCTGGTTTACTGATGCAATCGCTCAAGACCGTGGCCAATCCAGTTCTTCCCAATGGCGCAGCTGGCGTCGTGAGGGGCGATCTCGCGGATTACATTGCCAACCAGGCCGCTGCTATTCAGTTAGGCAAGGCGCTGTTTTGGGAGATGCAGGCTGGCAGCGATAACAAAACCGCGTGCGCTACCTGCCACTTCAAGGCTGGCCAGGATGGGCGCGACCGCAACCAAATGAACCCCGGCGCAAATGGCGGCTGGGACGGCTTTGGCTACGAGCCAAACTACACCTTGATATCGAATGATTTCCCGTTCACCACCCTTCCAACCAAAGACGTAGACAACGTCGTCGGATCGCAGGGTGTCCGCAAGAGTAATTTCGCCGGTTTCAGCAAGTCCGGGGCAGAGTTGACCTCGTCCGTTTCCGACCCGGTGTTCAACGTGAATGGCGTGAACGTGCGGCAAGTGACGGGGAAGAACACTCCCTCGTCGATCAACGCGGTTTTCAACCACCGCGAATTCTGGAATGGCCGTGCCCAGCCGGAATTCAACGGAATAAATCCGTTCGGGAACAGAGACGGCTCCGCCCGAGTCTGGGTGCTGGGCAGTACTGGAAGCCCGGTACAGATTGACATCCATATTCCAAACGCGAGTCCCGCATCCCAGGCGGTAGGGCCGCCGCTCAATACAACTGAAATGTCGGCCTCCGGACGCACCTTCGCGGACCTCGGCCACAAGTTGCTGCTGGTCAAACCGCTGGGACTCCAGAAGGTGGATCCCACGGACAGCGTGCTGGGCAGCCTGGCCGATACCACAGCCGGCAAGGGGCTCACGGTCACATACACTTCGCTGGTCCAAAAAGCTTTCCAGCCGAAGTGGTGGAATTACAGCAGGAGAATGCCGGTGGGAACCTACAACATGATGGAAGACAACTTCGCCCTCTTCTGGGGACTCTCCATCATGCTCTATGAGGGGACCCTGGTCGCGGACAGCAGCCCCATGGACCAATATCTGCTGACAAGGGTTTTCAGCACCACCACATTCGATCCCGTCACCGGCATGCCGGCGCTGATGTCAGACAATCCTGCGCTTCTGGACCAGACAGTGAACCGGCTGGCCGCTGGCGGCATCAGCATCACGCGTGCCGATATCCTCAATGGCCTCGGCCTGTTTGAACGGCCCGTATCACCGCCGCCCTCGTTTCCGGTTCCGGCCGGTTTCGGGGTGGGATGCATCGGGTGCCATGTGGGCGCGGAGACCACCAGCGCCTCTGTAAGGAACCTGACCGGTGCCGGAGTCGAGGCTGGGGATGTGGCGCTCAAAAAGGCGGGCTTCGATCTGAGGATGGAGCGCATGTTCATGAAGTTGGATTGGACTCCACCCGGACCGCTGACTCCGGTACCTCTCGGCACAGATGTCATCACATTCGATCCTAGCACCTACGCTGTGAACGTAACCGACGAGATCATTCCGTTCCCGGGCGGATTTTCAACACCAGTTTCTCCGGCGATCCCGTTGCCGATAGCCACCTATGACACCGGCTGGTACAACCTCGGCGTACGGGCAACAGCGGATGATCTTGGCCTGGGAGCTACAGACGTTTTCGGTCCGTGGTCCTGGACCCAGTTCTTCCAGTCAAGCTCACCGAATCTCATTCAGGTTCCCGGGAATGCGCTCGGTTGTACTGGAGCTGGCAACGCCACCTTCCCGAATACGCTGCTGAATGCGCAGGGTTTCCCACTGCTCTCAGGTGGTCTGACAGCTACGGAGGCCACGGCTGTGGCTGGCAGCTTCAAGGTGCCCGGCTTGCGGGACGTGGAACTGAACGGCCCGTATTTTCACAACGGAGGCAAGTCCACTCTTGCACAGGTGGTGGAGTTCTATGACAACGGCGGAGACTTTGACCGTACTGTGAATGCCACAAAGGCTCCCGCCATACTGCCTCTGCAATTGAACGCAGATCAGCAAAAAAGCCTGGTGGCCTTTCTGCTCGCGCTTACAGACGATCGTGTGCTCTTGCAGCAGGCGCCATTTGATCACCCGCAGTTGTTCGTCCCTGACGGTGACAGCCCGCCCGGAACTGACAACATGGTGGAAATCCCGGCGGTAGGAACCAGCGGCTCGCAAACACCCGTGCAACGTTTTCTGAACTTGAACCCGTTTGCATTGTGAAGCAGGAAGAATGGAATCAATTTTTAGTAGTCATCTCAAAAAATGCGCTTGAGCGCATCCGGTGGAAGAGCGGGCCTTCAGGCCCGCGTTCCAGCCCGCCAAGTTAAGGGGCTTTAGCCCTGGTTGAAATGCATTCATGAGATGAGTTGTAGCAGGTCACGTGTATTGAAGTACGCAATAAAAAAATGATTAGCAGAGGAGAGATGAGATGAGCAAATTTGACATAACCAAAATGAACCGGAGGGAATTAATCAAGTTGAGCATGATGTGCGGGGCGGGCATGCTCCTGCCCGGAAAACTGTGGGCCCAGCAATGCTCAGGCTTCCTTGATCAGACGCCGCAGGACATTGACATCGTCACGGGGCTTACCCCAATCGAAGTTTTCCCCACCAGTCCATTCATCATGAGCCCGTTCACCGATCCACTTCCCATCCCATCAGCCTTGTTGCCGGGATATCGGCAGCCTGATGGCACTCTGACCCCGAATGCTCCCGATGCCTGGAGAGTGAGAACATCGGCATTCGGAAGCAACGTGGTTCTTCCACCGAGTCCGCTCCGCGGCCGCCAGGACGCAATGGGAGCGCGGCCTCGCACCGCCGGAGTGCCCGGACCCACCGTTCCCGACGCAGGCACGCACCAGCTCTGGACAGATGGGAGCGGTGTATCAGGGACGACCAACGGTATCAATGTGCCTGGTTTCCCGCTGCCGAACCCCAATCTTTACCACATCAGGTTACAGGTGAGGGAGCATTCCTACACCAGCTCGCAGGTACAGCCCATCACCAGCGGCGGCCTGCCGGTGGTCCCGCCATCCGGGATTGCCGGTCCGCAGGCGCTGCCCGCCAGCACGATTTATGGATTCAACGGGACTTTCCCCGGACCCCGAATCAACGCCATGTACGGGCAACCCAACATCGTACGTTTCGAGAATGACTTGGACCTCAACCCCTTGTGTCTTGACCGCCAGGATTTCGGGGCGCCGGACTGGGCGTTCCTTACCCACCTGCACAACGGTCACACGCCGCCGGAGAGCGATGGCCAGCCCCACCACCTCACAGATAACAAAGGTGGGTACATACCGGAGCAGTGGGTGGACAATCTTTATCACAACTATCCGGCAGGCAACGACTCCGCAGAGAAGCAATCCTTCCTGTGGTTTCACGACCATCGCATGCACCACACCGGGCCTAACGTTTACAAAGGAATGGTTGGTCTATATCCCATTTATGATCCGGTCCTCGATCCAGGCGACGAGACCCAAAGGAGCGGCCTCGGGCTGCCCGGACGCAAACGGATTGACCCGGCCGACCCGACGGGGCAGACCTTCAACGTGGACTACGACATTCCCATGGCCCTGTACGATTGCTGCCTCGATGATGGTGTTACGCAGCATCAGGACTTCCACAACGGCCTGGGCGAACTCCACCCCGAGTGGTGGGGCAAGCTTTATCACCGCCACTTCCCCAACCATGGCTTTGTGGGAGACATCTTCACCGTGAACGGAACGGCTTTCCCGGTGCTCAATGTGTTCCGCCGCAAGTATCGCTTCCGCTTCCTGGGTGCCTCAGTGTCGCGTATCTATGAACTCATGCTCATGCGCGGCACGCCGACCGCGGCCCCCGGCACTCAGGGGCAGTACCAACTCCCGGATGGCCAGCAGTGTCATCGGTTCACCCAGATCGCCAGCGAAGGTGGACTGCTGCCTAAGCCCATTACCCGTGATTCCTTCCAGATCTGGCCGGCAAAACGGAGAGAGGTAGTCGTTGACTTCACCAAGTATCTGGACGGGACTCCGACCACACCTGGAGACGTGCTCTACCTGGTGGACGTCCTGGAGATGCCTGACGGACGCAAACCGAACTTCAACATTGCGGGAGCTGCTCTGACCTACAAGGTGCCGCTCATGAAGATCGTCATCGGCGGCGCTCCGCCGGAGACTGACGTGAGTAACGTTCCCCAGAACCTCCGCCCCATGCCGGATTTGCCCAAGAACAAGACCTCACTGCCACAGCGGACGTTCACATTGGCGCGTAGCGGTACGGCCGGCGGGGAAACTCAGTGGGTGATTAACGGCCTGGAGTTCAATCCCACCACACCGCTCGCCCTTCCGCAACGCAGTGGCGGCGGCGAATTGTGGACAGTTGCCAATGGAGGCGGTGGTTGGGTGCATCCGATGCACATGCACATGGAAGAGCATACCGTGCTTTCGCGCGTCGGCAGCACCAATCCTCATCCCGAGGACACCGGCAAGGAGGACGTGGTCGCCTTGGATCCCAGCGAATCCGTGCAATTCTTCCGGCGGTTCCGCACCTTCGCGGGCAACTATGTCGCACACTGCCACAACCTGGCGCACGAGGACCACAACATGATGTTTGGCTGGTCCATCTTGCCTTAAAAAGATCGGTGATGCAGATCACTGACGCCTGAAAGCCAGTCAGGTAATTTCTCAGGTACTCCGGCATGCACTGCCGGAGTACCTGGGATCAGGCAACAAGATCTCTTCGGCGGAGAGAGAAGTAAAAGAAACATCGCATCCTGCAACAAGCAATAAAGGGCATCCACGCTGCTGAAGGATGCACAAACGATTGTGTCAGGGGTGCAAGTGAATTTAGTTTCCGCAGACGGTCGTCACGCTGCTGAAGGATGCACTAACGATTTGTATCAGGGCACGACTTTAGTCGTGCCGAAAAGATTTGATTAACTTGGGCTTTAGCCCCTGCTGCCTTTGAAACTTACTCCGGGAGGGCTGCTGTGAAAAAGATCTTCTACATATTGCTGCTGTTCATATTCGCCACGGGAACATTCTTTGCCGGTTCCTGGTACAACCAGCACAAGACATCCTCAAAAAGTACCGCACAAAAAGTTCTTTACTATGTTGACCCCATGCACCCTGCCTATAAGTCAGACAAGCCAGGCATCGCTCCTGATTGCGGCATGAAGCTGGTTCCGGTCTATGCCGGGGAGCGCAAGGCCGAAGCAGTGGCGCCCGCAGGGACAATCAATATTGATCCTGCAAGGCAGCAGCTTTTCGGAGTGCGTGTTGATCCAGTGGAAAAGACCTCGGGAAGCTACAACCTCCGTCTGTTAGGCCGGGTCGCTCCTGATGAAGCGAGAGTTTACAGGCTCAATGCAGGCATTGAGGGTTTTATTCAGGAAGTCTCCCCAGCCACTACGGGCAGTTTTGTTCGCAAGGACCAGGTGCTGGCCACGTTTTCATCTCCTATGGCCGCCATGACCATCCAGACGTACATGCTCAACCTGGGTGCCGAAGATCGTTTCAAGAAAAGCGCTGCGGAAGGCTCGGTTGAGGGCCAGTCTCTGGCCTCCGCCAACATCAATATCCAGCAACGCACCCAGCAATTGCAGAACCTGGGAATGTCTCCTCTCCAGATGGAAGAGATCAGGCGCACCCGCCAATATCCTGACATCATCAGGATCATCTCTCCTGCAGATGGCTTTGTGATCGCGCGCAATGTTTCCCCCGGACAGAAGTTCGAAAGAGATACCGAGTGGTACCGGATTGCCGATTTGCGCCGGGTGTGGATTGTGGCCGATGTTTTCGCAGGCGACGCTGAGTATCTTCAGCCAGGAAGGCAAGTCCGCGTGCGCCTTCCTAATAAGAACAAAGTGTTCCAGGGCCGGGTGGGATCTACGCTGCCGCAGTTCGATGCCGCTGCGCGAACTTTGAAGGTGCGGATCGAGGTAGAGAACCAAGGCTACGTTCTTCGTCCCGACATGTTTGTCGACGTCGAGTTGCCGGTCACGTTTTCGCGCACTGTGGTCGTCCCCTCCAGCGCAGTCCTCGATTCAGGATTGAAGCAGACTGTCTTTGTAGAGCGCGGTGAAGGACTGTTCTCGCCCCGCATAGTAGAAATCGGCCGCCGCTTTGATGACCGGGTAGAGATAGTCAAGGGATTGGAGGCCGGCGAGAGAATCGTGATCACGGGTAATTTTCTCGTCAGTTCTGAAAGTCGTTTGCAGGAAGCTGTAGAGATGTATACGCCGGCTACGGCGCCCGAAGCTCCTTCTCCGAACGTGAACACGGCCGCGGGCAGCGAAGCGCAAAACGACCTCAAGAAGACCGGTGCAGGTGCTGCCGGCCAGCCAATCATCGCTACACATCACGGGAGGCGCCGTGGTTAACCGGATCATTGATTTCTCAGTCAGAAACAAGTTCCTGGTCTTTGCCGTTGTGGCGGTCGCGTGCGTGATCGGCTGGTGGTCCATGAAGCATGTGGGCCTGGACGCTATTCCCGACCTGAGCGATACCCAGGTGATCGTGTATTCGACCTGGGACCGCAGCCCCGATATCGTTGAGGACCAGGTCACCTACCCGATCATCAGCGCGATGCTCGGAGCGCCCCACGTGAAGGCGGTGCGCGGATTTTCTGATTTTGGCAGTTCCTTCGTCTACGTGATCTTTGAAGAAGGCACCGACATTTACTGGGCGCGCTCGCGCACCCTGGAATACTTGTCAGGCGTGCTGCCGGGTCTTCCCCAGGGTGTAAAGACGGAGCTTGGCCCGGACGCCAATGGTTTGGGCTGGATTTTTCAATACGCATTGGTGGACAAATCCGGTCGGCATAGTCTGGCGGAATTGCGCTCCTTTCAGGACTGGTACATGCGTTATTACCTCAAGTCAGTACCGGGCGTGGCTGAAATCGCGCCGCTGGGCGGCTTCGAGCAGCAGTACCAGATCAATCTCGACCCCAGCCGTCTGCAGGCGTATGGAATTCCACTTAGCCGCGTGGTTGAGGCCGTGCGCGCTGGCAACAGCGAAGTTGGCGGTCGCCTGCTGGAGTTTGGCGGCACCGAGTACATGGTGCGCGGGCGAGGTTATGCCAAATCACTGCATGATTTCGAAAACATTGTTCTGACTGCCGGCGAAACAGCTACGCCAGTCCGCGTGAAAGACGTTGGGCAGGTGGTGCTGGCGCCCGAGCTGCGCCGGGGCGTCTCCGATCTGGATGGCAACGGCGAAGTAGTCTCCGGTATCGTCATCATGCGCCAGGGCGAGAATGCCTTGCAGGTGATCGATCGCGTGAAAGCCAAGTTGAATGAAATTGGGCCGGGCTTGCCCTCTGGAGTAGAGGTGGTCCCCATTTATGACCGCTCCGATCTGGTTCGCCGCTCCATTTCCAACCTGCAAACCACTCTGATCGAAGTGCTCTTCATTGTGGCGTTGGTGGTCCTGCTGTTTCTGTGGCATGTGCCCAGTGCTCTTATCCCGTTGATTACCATTCCTGTTTCCGTGCTACTCGCATTCATTCCCTTCCGCATGCTGGGGTTGACTGCGAACATTATGTCGCTGGGCGGCATCGCGATTGCTATCGGTGCGCTGGTAGACGCTTCCATCGTGGTTGTGGAGCAGGCCCACAAGAAGCTGGAAGAATGGGAACGCACGGGCAGCCGCGAAGATTATCGTGACGTGGTCCTGAATGCCATAAAGCAGGTGGCTGCGCCCAGTTTCTTCGCGCTTCTGGTGATCGCCGTCTCATTTCTTCCTGTGCTGACTCTGGAGGCCCAGGAGGGCCGCCTGTTCCGGCCACTGGCTTATACCAAGACCCTTGCTATGGTCATCGCAGCGGTCCTGGCGATCACCCTGGCGCCGGCATTGTGTATGTTGTTCACGCGGCGCAGGAAGTTCCATTTCCGTCCGGCATGGCTCTGCCGTTGGACCAATGCCCTCGTAGTAGGCTCCATTCATGCCCAGGAAAAACATCCCATCACTGGCCTCCTGATTCGCTGGTATCATCCCCTCGCCTCCTGGGCGTTGCGCTGGAGTTGGGCTGTGATTGCAGCGGCTGTTCTGCTGGTTGCAGTTACACTCCCTGTATTTCAAAAATTGGGCTCGGAGCTTATGCCGCCGCTGGAGGAAGGCTCCATCCTTTATATGCCTTCAACCGCACCGGGCATCTCCCTCACCGAGGCGCAAAAGGTGTTGCAGGTTACTGATCGCATCCTCAAGCAGTTTCCCGAAGTGGACCGCGTGCTGGGCAAGGCAGGCCGGGCGGAAACTGCCACCGACCCCGCTCCTCTTTCTATGCTCGAAACGGTCATCATCTTGAAGCCTCATTCGCAGTGGCGCACGGTAGACACGTGGTACTCATCATGGACGCCGCAATGGGCCAAACCCGTCCTTCGTCATGTCACGCCCGATCATATTTCCCAGGAAGAACTCATCCGCCAGATGAATGAAGCCCTGAAAGTGCCCGGTCTGGCTAACGTCTGGACCATGCCCGTGAAGGGACGCACGGATATGCTGACCACCGGAGTACGCACGCCTGTGGCTCTCAAGATATCGGGAGCAGACGTTCAGCAGATCGAGAAAATCGGCATGCAGGCAGAATCGCTGTTGAGTTCAGTGGAGGGAACACGCAGCGTCTTTGCGGAGCGCACCGGTGGAGGCTATTTTCTGGATATCGATTGGAACCGCGATGAACTGGCCCGCTACGGATTAAGCATGGAAGAAGTGCAGACCGTCATCCAGCACGCGATCGGCGGTGAAAACGTGACCACCGTAGTTCAGGGCCGGGAGCGGTATCCGGTCAACGTGCGTTACATGCGCGATTTTCGCTCTGACCTGAGCGCGCTCAGCCGGATGCTGGTTCCCGTCTCCGGAGGACAGGGGCAGGTTCCGCTGGCCCAGCTCGCCACCATTCGACCAGCGAGCGGGCCTGCCATGCTGCGCAATGAAAACGGTTTATTGACTGGCTATGTCTACGTAGACATCACCGGAAGAGACCCCGGCAGTTACGTGGAGGAAGCTGGCCAACTGCTGCGGGAGAAATTGAAGCTCCCGGTAGGCTATTCCACTTCCTGGAGCGGCCAATACGAGGCCATGCAGCGCGTCACGCAGCGGCTCAAGTTCGTGGTGCCGCTCACGCTCTTCCTCATCCTGCTGCTGCTGTATGCGAACACGCGGTCACTCACCAGGACTTTTATAGTGTTGCTGGCGGTGCCGTTCTCCGCCATCGGCGCCATCTGGCTTCTCTACTTCCTGGGCTATAACATGAGCGTTGGGGTTTGGGTCGGCTTGATCGCTTTGCTGGGAGTGGATGCGGAGACCGGCGTCTTCATGCTTCTCTATCTGGACTTGGCCTATGAGCAGGCGAAACGCGAAGGCCGGCTCCGGACTTTGCCAGAGCTGCAGGAGGCCATTCTTCAGGGAGCAGTCAAGCGCCTGCGCCCCAAGTTCATGACCATGGCCGCGGCATTCCTGGGCCTGGTCCCCATCATGTGGTCCATGGGCGCCGGAGCGGAAGTCATGAAGCACATCGCCGCGCCCATGGTAGGCGGAATCATCACTTCTTTCCTGCTGGAACTGCTGGTATACCCAGCCGTGTACCAGATCTGGAAATGGAACTTCGAAATGAAACGCCAGCTAGTGCCAGAGACGGCACAGGTAGCAGACGCGCCCGCCGTAGCGACTGTTGTCTAGCGCAAAACCAAAGTTGCTGGAGCCTGAAAGGATCGTGTGGCACAGCCGCCCCGGCTGTGCGGAAGCCTCACCTTCTCTGGAGCTAGAGCATTTTAGGTTGAGCTGGCGGGAATTCACTCACCCCCCTTGTCATTCCGACCGCAGTCCGACCGACGTAGGAGGGAGGACGGAGTGGAGGAAACCCGAGGATGTCTGCTCCATCAATGCTGTTACAAGGTGTTCTCACGGAACTGTTGAAAAGCGCACGCATGATGCTTGCAACGTAATGAGCGGAGCGAAAGAACCGGCATGCAACTTGGCAACCCTACATTATTTTCGAAACTGCTCTAGTCCACTCCGTCCACACAACCCTTGCTTCACAAATCATGTGTCACAGCACCAGAATGTCCTATTTGCCATGGAGTGAACTCAAAGTACCGTGACGTAAGATTCTTCCCGCCGGGCGGCGAGAAAGCTTCTACGGCACTGGCCGAGGCAAGAAAGCAGTGTCGGAAGTGTGGGAATTGAATTTGTCTCACGCACTTAGAAACGAGCGATTCAATAGAGTTCAACAGACTTTTGGCTCTGGTCGGGGCCAGGAGGTTCTACCCGGCGCACCAGCTGGCAAGTCTTTCAGATTCAACAACAGCAACAATCGAGGTTATTGAAGGCTGTTGAATCATGAGGCTTTCGCAGTTACAAATTTGACTACAGTGCCTGCTTGATAAACCAACCCATTCTTGGAGTTCGTTGAATATAAAGGATGTGAGATTTGAGTACCAAGAGGTAGACTCTCTGGATTCGGACTATGTGCTCAGGCAGTTTCTACAGACAAACCGCAAATGAAGCTGCTAAGAAATTGGGAATCGGACTTACGGATCTCAGGCGCTGCTAATCTGGAGTGAAGAGGAATTTACCCTTAATCCCAACAGCGCATAAAATTTCTGGAAAGAACGATCCAGAAACTTACAAGCATCGTGTGCATGGCTGAGCGTCTTGAAGATAAAAAAGCTCTAAGAATTTGTTTGACACTGCCTATTTTCGGGGTTAGGCTGTGGAAAATCAGCAGCAAGATGTTGCAGCAAGTTGGTTTCCCAGCTAGCTAGCTGTCCGCGACGGAACGGCAGTTAGGTGAGTAATGCAATCTCCTTCGGTGGCTGCATGCCACATGAACTGGCAATGGTTTGTCCGCGGGACAGAAGGTGCGGACAAATTGAATTCAATTAACCACTAAGGGAACAAACGCTAGAGGCGCTTCGGGGCCATGCATTTGTGTGCTTAAGACACAGATGCATCCGTGTGCGCCCACCCTCCGGGGAAAATGTCAGGCCCCGAATAAAGGAGAGAAACACACATGTACTACAACGCGAATGGAGAGAAAGTCTCCCGCTCACGATGGAAAGAGATGTACAACGCCTTCAAGAACCGGCAGGAGATCATCAAAGCCGGATTGACGCGACGCGACCTGTTCAAGATGGGCCTGCTTACCAGCGCAGGCATGCTGGTGGCGAAAACCGGTTTGAGTTCACGCGCGTGGGCGGACACCTGGGGCAGCGGCAACTGCTACTCCGGCAATAGCGGCTGCGGAAATTGCGCCAGCCCTGCCACTACACCCTGGATGATGAACTTGCCGATTCCGGCAGTGAAACAGCCGATTTCATTATCACAGCTCTCAGGCCCGGCGCCCACCATCGCTCCGAACAGCTCTATCAATCCCACAACCGGCATCGCGTATGAAGGCCGCACGCGCGCACACCAGTCGCCCATTGGCAGCAACAGCAATCTGCCTTTCCCAGCGACGAAGATTTACCAGGTTTCGCAGCACGTGGCGAACGTGCAGATGCATCCTCAACTACCGCTGCAGCGCATCTGGACTTATGATGGCACCAGCCCCGGATTGACCTATGTTGCCCATTACGGCGAGCCGATCCTGATCCGCAACTACAACAATCTGCCTTCGGACAATGGCGGATTCGGAATCAACTCAGTCTCCACGCACCTGCACAACGGGCACACGCCTTCAGAAAGTGATGGTTTCCCCTGCGATTACTTCGCCGCCGGGCAGTACTATGACCAGTACTATCCGAACCAGCTTGCGGGCTTCCTCTCTGACCACAGCAACAGCAATGGCGACATCAACGAAGCTCTGAGCACCTTGTGGTATCACGATCACCGCGAGGGCTTCACCGCCCAGAACGTCTACAAGGGACTGGTGGGAAATTACATTCTGTTCAATCAGAACGATACTGGCGACGAAACCACCGGGTTCCGTCTGCCTTCGTTCCCGAATTATGACATCCCCATGATGTTCGCTGACCGCTGCTTCGATTCCAGCACCGGCGACCTGGTATTTGACACTTTCAATATTGATGGCATCCTGGGCGACAAGTTCATGGTGAATGGAGCGATTCAGCCGGTGCTGCATGTGAGTCCGCGGCGTTATCGCTTCCGCTGGATCAACACCGGTCCATCGCGTTTCCTCCAGCTTTACCTGACGGACCTCGCGAGTCCAACCACTCTACAGCCGTTCTACCAGATTTCCAATGACGGTAACCTGCTGCAGCATCCGATTCAGGTGCCGGCCGTCGCGATGGGCGTGGCTGAGCGCGCCGACGTCATCATCGACTTCCGCCAGTACGCGGGCAAAACCATCTACATCGAGAACCGGCTCAACCAACCGAACGGCCAGGGCGGGCCGACTGGCAGCGTAGTAAGCGGAGGCCAGGGCTTCCTGATGTTAAAGATTGTTGTGGATGGCCCGACGGTCACTGACAACAGCGTTGATCCGTCAACCAATCCCACGTTCTACGTGCTGCCCAGCGTGAGTGGAACGCCGCGTGTGACCCGCAGCTTCAACTTCGACCAGGGTCGCAACGGTCAGTGGACTGTGAATGGCTACTTGTTTGACTGCAGTACAACGCGTTTCACGGTCCAGCAGAATACCATGGAGCAGTGGAACTTCCAGAACGGCTGGAACTGGTCGCATCCGATTCACGTTCACATGGAAGAGCACCAGGTCACGGCAGGTGCGCCGGGACTTTACGGCAGCAGCACGGACGATTCTTCCAACTACAGCCGCTGGGGCAGCCAGTACTGCTGGTCAGGTTGCAGTTCGAATGCGTCGACCGGAGTGAACCTGTCACGCAAAGACACGGTGCGCCTCACCCCCAAGAGCAATGCGAGCATCAGGATGCGCTTCCGCGACTGGCAGGGCCGCTATGTCATTCATTGTCATAACGTGATCCACGAAGACCACGCCATGATGGTGCGTTTTGATGTTGGCCCAACCGGTGACACCAAGACGAACCCGTAAACCGTCAGGGCAGCCGCGCCGCGAGGCGCTGCTGCCCGTTTCCGAGTCAAAGAAAAGGAGTTTTACCTATGTCGGAAATCACGAGAAGAAAGTTTCTGCCGGGCATGGCTATGCTTCCACTTGCAGGCAAGCTTTTGGCGCATGCCGATGACCAGCCGCCAGCACTGCGCAAATTCGCACCACGTCTCTCGGGCCGGGAAATGATGCGCCAGCGTTACTTCCCGAATTTTGAGCTGATCACTCAGGAAGGGAAAAAGGTCAGGTTTTATGATGACCTGCTCAAAGACAAGATCGTCATCCTGCAGATGATGTATGCGGATTGCCAGGGCGTCTGTCCCACCATCACCGCAAACCTCAAGAGGGTGCAGAAGCTGCTGAAAGAAGAGATTACCCAGGACGTCCACATCTGCTCACTTACGACCAAGCCGGAGCAGGACACGCCGGCCAAGCTGAAGGAATACGCGAAGATGCATGGGATTGAAGACAAGAACTGGTTGTTCCTCACCGGTGATCCCATGGAGATGGACAGATTGCGCCATAGCATCGGATTTGCCGATCCCAATCCGGAGATCGACAAAGACAAGTTACGCCACAGCGGCATGATCCGCTATGGCAATGAGCCGATGGCCATCTGGGGCACTTGCCAGGGCAGCGGCAAACCGGAATGGATCGCGCAGGAAATCGGCTTCGCCATTCCGCGCAACCTGAAACGCCACCCGAAGATCAACGAGTAAACGGCTGACACTGTCACTCATTAGCGCCTGAGGTCCGGGCGCTCTTTTTTATCATTGCCCGCTGCCGAAAGTCCTGAGAAGCTTAGTTAGCCGCAAATCCTGACGATCGCACCATGCCACCTGTAACCCGCCGTTCTTCCTCAAAGACTCCATCTCGGGTCAGCCCACGTCTTGACTGTCCAAAGTCTTGTTTTCGCCGGTAGTGGGCCATTTTCGATTTCCACAGGGTCGCATCTAGTGTCCGAATCTTGATATAAGAAATCCAATAACTGCCCCCCGATTGCGCCCATGCCAATAATGGGCGCATAGGCTTTCGTGATGATGGCATCAGGGATACTCAGCAGCAATCCGAACACCAGGCCAACCAACCATCCGGGCCATGGGAGGCGGGCAGCGCCGATTGCGAATCCGATTCCAGCGGCACGCAAAGGATTCAATATCAATCACTTAGAAACAGGAAACTTCATAGAATTCAATAAGCGATTAACTCTGGTTCGGGACCAGGGGGTCGGAGGTTCAAATCCTCTCTCCCCGACCATTTATTTTCAGTAACTTACAAGCCTTCCGAAGTCCTGAAAAATCCCGCCGTAGGTAAAAATGCGACACTGTTTTCCTCACGAATTTGCTCCAGGAGGAATTCCGAAAAGTTCTCATTTGAAAATTAAAGTAGGAGTAGGAAGTAGACTGAGGAGTTTGCCGAAAAAATCAAATTTCAAGTTGTTTTCTTGTCCAGTCACCAGCGGCTGACTCAAGCATCGCGCGTCAACTGTCAAATGAAGTGTTGCTCCGGATTCAACTTTGAGAACCCGCTTGCCTGGATCATTTCATCCAAAGATCCAAAACGACTGCACCTTGTCAGAAATGATGGTGTCAGCAAATCTGCAATCGGGACTTGATGTGAGCCGTTTAACCGCTCGACCTTTTGGCAAAAACTATCGAGTTATTTTTTGAATTCGTCTAATCCTCTGATTTCAAACCCCACGATTCACCTCCACAATTACTTTTTCTTAGTGCCGTATGGTGATTGATTCGTTGGTGAGAGGCTGATGCCTTCTTGAGATGCTTTGCTATAAACAGCATCTTCGGTACGTCCCAATTTCAAGCCAATAACTCGCGTTGGGGTGTTGCCTTTGGCTAGTTGCTTCAATTGCTTAACGTCCGCAGGACTCCATTGTTTACCTGTATTCCGAGTGTACTTTGGCACAAAAATTCTCCTAACCTGGCAAAATTTGCTCAATTATATCGAATTTTCTGAGTCATCTTTCAGAAAGTTTGCGCGCCTTTCCCAATGAGTGGCAGTTTTCACACTTCGCAACAACAACAGAATCACAAACCGAATTGAGCGAGCAACAGCTTAATCAAGTCCACGGCCAAATGTTCCTTGAGATGTTCCAGCTGCGTGCGGCATCCTTTATCACAATTCGGATTCGACTGAAGCCAGCAGATCAAGAGAATGCCACTGACCCCCAGTACTGCTGGCATCGCCAAAGTTTTACTGCCTTTGCTCATTGAATCTCTCCTTTATTTCTACGTGCGGATCATTAGGTGCATGCACGTCCACTTGTTCGCGGTTCAATTACACCCGACTCAAGAGACCAATGCTCCGATTCTTGCTAGTTTGTCATTTGTTTTGATTTCGCAAATAGTCGCTGAGTGAATTTGCTCCACTTTGCTCAAGTAATGTGTCCAGCCGCATGTCTGAGCGGACACCGGGAGCGAAATTCGACCCATATTCGTCACGTAAGGTGCCGACAAGTGTATCTCCGCGTTTATGCCGAATTTCGCCATCTGCATCACGACAGCGACCATCTAGTCCAGTTTCACAATGCTTGCTCATTGAATCCTCCTTGTTTATCGAGCATCAGATAGCTGTTTAATAAAGTTGTGTACCTGCCTAGTGTTGCGGGCGTTCGTTTTCCAAGATCACCACGATGCCAAATCCGTCAGAACAGCTCATAAGCACGGGTTTGAAGCCCTGCTTGGCAGCCTCGTTAAGCTGCTGTTGAAGGGCGTTTTCCGTAGTGCCTTTCAGGACTTTATATCTGTCCATAGCTAGTAACCTCCCTGATGCTGCTTTTAGCAGCCTTGATTATTCAATTATCTTGCATGCACCTGCGCATTCTCCTAAGCTGAGCAGGTTGTCTGGCGCATATCCGTCCGCATCAGTTTTCAGGTACCGACGACCATTATGCTCCGCGACGATCACATTAGCTCTCCTGCCATTGACGAATGTGTAAAAGGAATCCGTGCTATTCAGTATCCGTCTTATCGCAGCGTCTTCCGACAACCGCCATCCACCTGACTCGTTGCCAATGTACTGGATTCGCTCGTGGGGATTGTAATGACCGCCCCTTTTGTTAATGCAGGTAACCTGATGAACAGCCATACTCAATACCTCCTCCAAATCTCACCGAATGATTCCCAAGCGAGAAAACAACTTCTTTGACCAGCTGTGGGATCAAAGTTGTTCGCTTATAGCGAACTTTTGACATTTATACCGAACATGCCATAAACCCGTCAAGTAAAAACTTGCGGTATTACGAACAATATTCGTGCTACGATCACGGGTCAGCCGGACAAATTGGAGGAGCCGAATGCCCACTCTTGGCGACCGAATCCGAGAGGTCAGAGAGGAGCGTGGCTGGACGTTAGAAAAACTTGCAGAAAAAACGGGGCTCAGTCGGAGTTTTCTGAGCGAAGTGGAGAATAACAAAGCAACCCCAAGCGCTGAAAGTGTACTGAAGATTTCCAATGCTTTGGGTGTATCACTTGATTATTTATTGAAGGGCGAAATTGGGAAGGAAGAACGGGAACGAAAACCTGTCGAAATTCCCCCAACGTTATCTGCTGTTGCTGCTGAGGAGCATTGGTCATTCAATGAGACTATGAGAGTGTTGGCTGCTCATAATTCTGTTGTTGGCAATCGAGGAAACACATTCAAACGTCAACCCAGCAAGGAAGAGTGGAAGCAGCTGCATGAAGCCATAAAAAAGGTGTACAACAAATGAATTCTCGTCTTACGAAATCACCCCAAGTCTGGAAGTTGGCCACAGACTTGGGTCTTAAACCTAAGGATGATCCCGTAAGCGCAATTGTTGAGTTTGCCAGAAAGCAAATGGGACAGTTCCTGCGGGAGTTTCCGTGCAGCACGTTGCAGGAGAGCCTTGATATGGCTGCGGCACGGCTGGATACTCATTTTATTGAAATTCGATCAGACGCAGATCTGGGAGAGATCAAATCAAAATATTTGACCCGCAGTGAGATAGGCTTTGCAGACCTTGAGCTTCAATTAACTGACGATGTGTATGCCATCACGTTTAGACTCTTGAATCCCAAGAAGCATGATCGGAAATTTGTGTCACTCATTGACTTCCGTGGCACTAAGGCTTGGCGCTGTTACTTCTCAAAGTGGCACGAGCTCGCTCACTTGTTTACCCTCACGCCACAAATGCGCCTTAAATTCTGCCGGAGCCATTCTATTGCCAACCAAAAAGACCCCGAAGAGGCGGTAATGGACGTGATTGCCGGGAAGCTTGGGTTCTTGCCTGAAATAGTCCAGAAACATGCGTCGGGTGAAATTTCTTTCAACAAGATTCAAGAGTTGAAGGATCGGCTTTGTCCAGAGGCAAGTAATCAGGCTTCCGTGATTGGTTTTACTCACAGTTGGCCTACTCCATGCGTTTTGATTGATGCATCTCCAGCATTGCGGAAGCAGGACAGGCTTGGCCTTAATCAATCCTCGTTTGAATTCAAGGAGCAGCCCCAGCCCGTGTTACGAGCGGTGAAAATTTCTACCAATGAACCTGCACGGAATGCAAAACTGAAAATCTTTCCGAATATGCGTATTCCTCAGAAATCAGTAATCAATAGAGTTTTCACAAATTCTGTCGCATATGACGAAGCCATTGAGGATTTAGCTTGGTGGAATTCCAGCGATGGGACACGGTTGCCGCGACGTCCTGTTAAAGTATCTGCAAGATTGAATTCGGGTTCGGTGCAGGCACTCGTAGTTCCGGTGTAGTTTGTCAGGGAAAACCAAGGCTCGTTTGGGTAAAGGCACAATTTTTTCTGAAGACCTCTTGCATTTCTTTTTTCTTTCGCGGTAGCATCCAGACCTCTTGCCGTATATAACCGTCCACGAAAATCGCATAATTTTGGTGGACTTCAAAGCGGACAAGATTATGGGTGAAATGGCGGCTCATCAGGCTCCCAATCCGAGTATCTGGAAACAACCTTACGCGGCTCCTACGGCAGTTCAGCACATTCGCAGAATGCGCGGCGGAAGCCAGGCTCATCTCCTAGCTGCATCTGATGGCCATCTTTACATAACGAAGTTCCAGAATAATCCGCAGCACATCAGGGTTCTTGCCAACGAATTCTTTGCGATGCGAATCGCTCGTCTTCTTGGTCTTCCAGTCTCAGAGGTGAAAATCATTGCCGTACCAGAGAATCTTGTCGAGGACAATCCAAGGCTGAGAATCGAGCTAGAAGGCAGAATTATTCCTTGCCTAAGCGGACTGCAATTAGGTACACGGTATGCTGCTGATCTTTGGCAAGACCGGGTATTTGAAGATTTGCCGAAAGCTGCATTTGAAAGGGTGATAAATAGGCAGGACTTTTGGCGAATTCTGGCTTTCGATAAATGGCTTGGGAACTGCGATGCTCGACAGGTTCTGTTCATACGCCGCTCAAATGGGCAGCAGTACGAAGCCACATTTATTGACCACGGGTATTGCTTCAATGCGGCAGCGTGGAACTTTCCAGACTTGCCTTTGCTCGGAACCTATCACCAGTATTATGTATACTCCGGTGTCGATGGTTGGGAATCATTCGAGCCGACACTTTCATCAATCGAGAGTCTTGATTGCACCGTGCTCTGGAATCTTGCTTCTGAAATCCCGCCGGAATGGTATCAATATGATCACGACGGTCTCTGCTGCTTGGTTGAATCCTTGTACAAGCGACAATTGAGTGTGCGCAGTCTCATCTTGCAGTTCCGCCAATGCTCACACCAGCCGTTTCCAGACTGGAAAACGAAGGTATTGCTTTAGGCTGACTAATAAACAATTTGTTGAATTCTGTTCAAGTTTTCACGCCTTGATCGGCTATCGCTTTTCTGGCAAAGTTAGAGTAAGCCTACACTCAAAGCCCCCCGCAGGCGACTGCGTATTAACGATGTTGCAGCTTACCGGACAATCAAGCTCTCACATCTCGACCTTTGAGAAAGAACTCGTAGAGGAATTCAGCGAGGCTGTCCCACATTCGAGCGTTACAGCGAGACGGGGCACCAAAATGTTGAATTTTATTCAACTTTTCACCTCTTGAATTTCAAAAGAAATTCGTCATCAAAATCACGATGGTGAATTTCTAAAGTGATTTGAGAGGAGAGATGTATGGAGGAATGGAGAAAGACGTGGAGACGGACCATGATAGACAGCGATCGTTGTGGCATATATAAGCTTTATCGCGGTCCCCACAGGATGTTTGATTATGAAGTTTACACCGAAGCTTGGGACAATGCAGAGGATCCGCTTGGGCCTTCTGAGGTGCCTGATGGGGAGCTCGTAGCAACATTTACAGGCGATACTTATATGGAAACCAGGCGAAAGGTAGACCACTATCGCGATCAAAATAATCTTGTCATGGTAGGCTGTCGATCTATGCGTCGATCAGATTAATGGTGCTGGATTTTCTTTCTGGAGGTCCAGCCCATCAATTTATTCTCTTCCTTCCTCTGTTTTCTTCACAAAGTTGAATAGGAATAGCGCGAGCTTGTCCCACATTCGAGCGTTACGGCGAGACGGGGCACCAGATGTATTTTTTAAGCAGAAAGCGACCTGATCGAACGGCAAAGCATACGAAATCTCAAGGGTTTTCTCAGCTAAAGTCCGGTTCGAGCAGACGTTTTGAATCAGTTCTTTTCTTTCGTCCGGAGAGCCAGAAATATACTGCAAATATGGGCTCTTGAGCAGTTCGAGCAAGCGATCAAGTTTCTTTGGCAAATCAGGCGATCCGTTCTTCAAATCTTGAATCCGGTCTTCAATGCCACGGCGTTCCATCAGGAGCGCCGTTTTGCGTTCCTCAAATATTTCATTGTCAACAGCATTGTCCAGATAGGCATCCGTCAGACGGTTGAGCCTGTCTTTGACTTGGGAAAGCTGTATTTCTGCCGCTTCAATTGCCTGCCGACATTTCTGCCCCCGATTCTGCTGGAACTCGTCAAACTTTCCCTTGAGGTATTCATGCTGCTCGGGGCTGAGATCAACTCCAAGAAGCTTTTCAAGTACTCCTTTTTCAAGCGGTTCCTGGCGAATGCACTTGGTTGGACATTGCTTGTTCTGACAGCGGTAATATACATGGCCTTTTTGAGTCTCGGGAATGAGTGTTCTGCCGCAGAGCTTGCACCAAAAGAGCTGCCGGAAAGGAAAGTCGTGCCTGACTCTTGATGCGGTGAAATTGCCCGAAAGCACTTTCTGGACTTGCTCAAAGAGTCTCTTTGAGATTAGCGGCTGATGAAGCCCAAGATATGTTTCGTTGGTTTTCTCGATGCGAATCAGGCCCATGTAGAAAGGGGAGCGGAGAATCCGGCCAAGAGTGTTTTGGTCAAGGCGCTTGCCGTTCTTCTTTCTGAGTCCGAATTGGTACAGCTCCTCTCCCAAGGCCATCTGGCTGTACCTGCCGGTGGCATAAAGTTCAAAGGCTTTCTTGATAAGCGGTGCGCGTTCCGGGTCGGGAGTCTTGGGTTTTCCTGCGCCAGCATTGAGATAACCGAGCGGAGCCGGCATTGGATAAAAGCCTTGCTTGAGCCTTCCATAGAAACCTTTCTTTGTTTCCTCCCGAAGATTACGGATGTAATCAGCTGCGACCACCGCTTGAATATCAGCAGAGAGCCTGCCGCCGCGAGAACTCAAATCCAGCGATTCGTTGACAAAGTGAACCTCGGTGCCACTGTCAATGAGTTCGCCCAGTTCGGCCCAATCTTTGAGGTTTCTGGCAGAGCGATCAATCTTGTGCATCAGCACGCCAGAGGCTTTTCCAGCCTTCAGCAGGCGCAGCATTTTAGAGAAAACTGGCCGTCCGCGTTTGGCGGCTGTTTTCTGCTCTTCAAAATGCTCAACAATTTTTAGACCCTGCCTGGAAGCATACCGCTCAATCGCATCAAGCTGCTGTGTGAGGGAAACGCCCTCACCTTGCCGCGAGTCTGAAACGCGGGTATAGGCATAGTAAATTTTGCTCACATGCGTTAAGTGAATTTAATGATTAGGTAGGAATTCGACCTTTAGCTGGATCTTAGGAATTCTCTTCGGTGGGGTCAAGCAGTTGCGGAGATTCGTTCTGCTCCAGCCGCAGGAAAATGCGGACTGCCAAGTCAAAATAGCGGTCCAAGTTCTCTTTGGCCTCAAGAAGCTGCTTGCGATCAAGATCGGGATAAATACGATGCAGCAAGACCAGATCATCTTTGATCTGGTCTTCGGTTTGTGCGGAAAGAATGTCCATGCTCCAACATCAAAGCAAGAAAACATAGAAGGAAACAGACGTGAAAAGGTGAATCACCTTCAACATCCTCGGGATTATTTCGTGCTGTTTCCCGTGAAGCTGCTGCTGTGGGGCGCAAGGTAAGTCTTCATACCACTTCCGATGTGAAGCACAATGCCATGTTGCTTGAAAACTTTTTCAATGGCAGCTCCAAGATCAAGCAAAGAGTTAAATGGAACAGCCTTACCGGGCGCTATTCCATGCGTCTTGTTGGGTTTGATGCGAACGACTCCAGCCGTTAAACCGTGCTTCGGAACCACCTTGCCTCGTTCACAAAGTTCGTCTGTCCAAAACCGAATTTTGATCTCGATCATCTTCTCGCCATGTGTTGCTTCGCGGGCTTCAATATTCTCCGTCTTATTCATGAGTCATCTCCAAACATTAGCAGTGCAAGAGCAGAGGCCCTGCCCTTGATTTTTCGCGTATTTTTGCTAATATACTCAGTTTTCCAGCTCTGAAATCTCCACAGTTCATCCCCACTTTGTTGAATTGTATTCACGTTTTCACGTCTTTTCCTAATTCCACCACCTGATAAATTTCAATTACCACTAATCATAGAAAGGACAATTACGGATGCTCCAAGAGCAATATCCAAACCGCCTCAGCTTTTTTAGGAAGCTGCGCCATCTCTCGCAAAAGCAGATTGCCTCGCTTGTCGGCTTGAAAGACCGCACTATGATTTCAAAGTACGAGCATGGACAGGTGCTGCCTTCCTTTCCAGTGGAATCAAAATTGGAGATGGTCTTTGATGCCGACGGGCGCGACATGTTTCCAAAGGAGTACAAGCAGTGGCAAGGCGAGGTCGAGCAGGTCAAAGAGACAAAGCTCAAACAGAAATTCTCCAAAGACGTATGAGCAACATTCTTGAGAAAATGGCTGACTCGTTTGGCCCTTTCCGTCCCGCACAACCCAGAGAATACCTTGCCCTGCAAATCGCCAAAAGGCTAAATGATCTCCAGTCAGTCCGGCATTACGCGGTTCTCTTTGAGCACCACCCGGAAGACCGCCTGATTGACATTTACCGCCGCTGCGCAAAAGAAGGGCAGTTCACAGGCGAGGCCTTCATGTTTCAGCTTAGAGAAATCAATTAAGAAACAATTTTCATGCAATCAAGACTTGCGGCCTTCAAGATTTTCAGAAGGTCAGCTACTGCTGCTATTTTTTCCGGGCGCGGCCTGGAGTACATAGACATTAAGCATCTTTCCAATAACCCGAAATCAGCAAGCGAGGGAGTCCACCGCTTTGTCGGCTGGATTCTTGAGAATTTCCACCCGGAACTTGCGGCACTGGCAACCGATGAAGACGACAACAAGCTACGGGCAGAGGTTTTGACGGGCATTGTCGAAAGCCGCCTGCGGGAGCAGGGGATTCCGGTCTGGAAGGTGAGTGATAGGGAACTGCTTGAGGCTTATGCAACTCCGGCACTGACGCAAAAGCATGAACTCAGGAGCATTGCCCGTTCGCTTTGGCCGCAGGTTGCAAAGGAACAACTGCCAGCGCTCGATGCGGCGCTGATCGGCCTGTATATTCAGACCGAACGCCTGCTTTCTCAAAATTAATTTTTCAAACAAATGGTCGGCCCACTTGCCTACTTAGGCGGCAAAAACCGCATTGCCCAAAAAATAATTTCACTCATTCCTGAGCATACCTGTTATATCGAGCCTTTCTGCGGCGGCGCTCAGGTCTTCTTTCACAAAGAACCATCCCAGGTTGAAATCCTGAATGACCTTGATGAGGAAGTTTTCAATTTCCTGCGGGTCTGCCAGCTTCATCATCAGGAGCTTGTCCGGTATTTGCAGTTCTGTATTGCCAGCCGCAAATGGTTTGAGCTATTCCAGAACCAAGACCCAAAGACGCTTTCAGACATCCAGCGCGCAGCCCGTTTCTTCTATCTTCAGAAAAATTGCTACGGAGGATTGATCACCAGAAAGAATTTTGCAGTCAGCGTCCAGGACGGTTCCAATTACAACCCGCACCGTATTCCAATGGTGCTGCACCTTGCCCATGAGCGGCTGCTTCAGGTCCAGCTTGAATGCCTGCCATATCAGGAAATCCTCAAACGCTATGACAGGGAGACCACGTTCTTTTATCTTGACCCGCCGTACTTTAACCGCCCATATTACAAATTCAATTTCACAGAAGACGACTACATTGAGCTTGCAAACCTGCTCAAGGCGCTTAAAGGCCGGTTCCTGCTTTCGCTTAATGACACCCCTGAAATCCGCGAGATATTTGTAGACTTCAAAATCCACGGCCTGACTTTTTCTTACAGCTCACAGCGCAAGGCAGGCAAGCTCTACAAAGAAGTCCTAATTTCCAATTACAGTCTGCCCATTGCCACGGTTGACAAGGGGAGAACGCCGGGAGTTTCAGATGCAGCGTCAAGCACCGCGCTGCAAGATTTGAAAAATCCAGAACCTGCCGCAGAACATCAGATTACTCAGAGCGTTAAAACCGATGGTGAGAAAGAAGCAGCAGGCGGCGACAGCAGCCCGGAACATGGGGCCGGAGATCGAGCTGCTTAGAAGTTTCGGTGTTTCTGCGAAACGAATATCAGACCTGCTAAACGAAAGCGCCGTCAATATTCGCAAGATCAGCGAGAGGGCACAACATCCCAACCCAATACCACTTGAAGTGCCTGCGCCACCAATCAGGCAGGCGCAACTCAAAGAATTCCTGCTTTATGGCAAAAAGCGCAAAACCTTTGAAGCACTTGAATGGCAAGTTGAAGAGATTTTCAATGAGTATGCAAGCACGTATCAGTTTGAAGAAGGCGCGAGGGTGCTTAAGGGCTTGCTAGATCTGGTCAGTGCCCCGACCAATCCAAAGAGGGTGAGGCTCAGGGCGCGAATTCACCATCTCATCGCATGGTTTGAAGTCCAGCAAGGAAAGGTCAAAAGCGCACTCAATCATGGCCAGTTCTCGATGTGGCTTTCAAGAAAGGCTTACAAAGATTCCTGGGACAGCCTTGATCTAAACCGCTACGTTGAAACCGCTCTGATTGTCTCAATGGCGGCGCATCTTTCAGCCGAAGGCCAGGACAGAAGCGAATCCTATGCTTTGGCTATCCTCTGGCTTGCAGAACAAGCAGCAGAAGCGGCAAAGAATCCAAGAGGCTCAGAACACTTCCGGCAGCGCGGCTCCGCATATTTCCATCTCGGATTTGAAGACGATGCCAAAAAGTGTTTTCTTGAGGCGATGCAGAGAGCAAGCGATAAGGCCGAGGCGCGAGATGAAAACCATGTCCAGATGATCGGCAGCCGCTTTCTTAACCTGCTTGGAAAAACGCCGAATTGGGACGGAGCGCAGGAACTGCTTTCAAAAGTCAAACAGACCTTCGGCAAACACAGTTTGGAATATGCGATCAATGTCAATTACACCACTGCCGCAGGCTTTCTGACCAATGACTCCAAGGTTGAGCAGGGCGCTCTCAAGCTCCTGCTTTCCAATGCTTCCCTCATAGATCCGTTCGGCAGGCAAGCCACGGTTTCAAGACTTCTTTCAATTACACCCGACCTCAAGCTTACGCCTACCCAAAAGAGCCGCTGGATCAAGCAAGTCCTGCGCGCTAATGCTCTCCGTAACCTCTGATTTTTCCTCTCATTTCCCCGGTGTGACAAAAAACGCATAGGGTCACTCTACATATCCACCCCACCTTTGTTTCATCCTGCTTGAGAAAGAAATCAACAGGGATGAACACCTTGCAAAGTCAAAGCAAACAGAGCCTAACAATTCAAGCATTCAACGCCATGAGTGGATTTTTGGAAAAAATCTTTTCAAAACTCTGGAACTGGGCTTTTACGAAAAAGCCCAAGGCGCTTTCAGCGGGGCTGCTCCTGGGATTCCTCATTCGCGATGACCTCCCGACTAAGTACAAGGTTTACCTGAGCCAAAAGCAAAGGGCGCGGCACACGCTGATGCTTGGGCGGAACGGCACAGGCAAATCAAGCCTGATTGACTGCCTGATTGAGCAGGACATCAAGGCAGGCCGAGGATTTCTTGCCATCAAGTTCCACGACGACCACAAGCGCATTTTGTCCGCCATTGCCGAGCAGGAAAAGCGCACAGGTCGTGACCTAAGCGACAGAACAATCATCATTGACCCCTCTGACCCACAGTACTGCCTAGGGTTGAACCCGCTCGAAATTCGTTCAGGCCTTTCAGCATTCATCCAGATTGCAGAAATCTCAAGCGTAATAAGAAACCACGCGCACCTTGAAAACTTTGGGCCGCAGACAGAAGAACTGCTCAGAAATTCTTTGCACGTCCTTTCGGACAATTCCTTAACCCTTGTTGAGCTTGCCCCGTTTCTCACCAACAGCGCCTTCCGGCTCTCGCTCATGGGAAGAGTGAGCAACGCAGAAGTCCGCTCGTACTTTGAAAATCGCTTTGGGGAGGCCTCGGATGCCATGCGGCGGAGCATGACTAATCCGGTCTTGAACAAAACTTCTGCATTTACCGCAGACCCGCACTTTCGGCACATCCTGGGACAGAAGGAATCAACCTTTTCCTTGATTGAAGCGATTGATGCTGGCTGCTTCATCATTCTGGCTCTTCCCAAGAATCGTCTCGGTGAGCAGACCGCACTCATTGCAAGCGTGCTGCTTGCAAAACTCAAGAACTCGGCCTTCGCCAGAAGCAAGCGCGATCTGTTCACCATCTACGCCGACGAAATCCAGAATCTGGTTTCAAGCGAATCTTCACTCGAAGTGATGTTTTCAGAACTTCGCAAGTTCGGCATAGGGATTGTTGCCGCAAACCAGTATCTCGATCAATACCCGCCGCAATTGCGTTCTGCTGTGCTTGCAATCGGCACTCACGTTTGTTTCCAGCTTTCAAGTGGTGACGCCGACAAGATGGCCCAGGCGCTTGATGGCGGAAAGAGCCTCTCAGAACTGCTCAGAAATCTGCCGCTCAGAAATTTTGTGCTGAAAACCGGAAGCGACTCTTGGAAACAGGTTCTTGCGCCCAAGGTGGAACCCCTCAAAACCGACTTCAGAAATCTCTATGAGCGGTCGCAAAAGCTGTGGGCCAGGACTCGCACGGAAATCGAAGCAGAAATTCAAAGCAGGGTTCCAGAGGTGAGCAACGCAGCAAAGGAGGAATTGGATGAGTGGGAATAACCCAAAGCGGATGATCTTGCAGAAACGCGATCTTGAATTCTTCAGGATTCTCGGGCGAGACGCGCGGCTGGTTGACCGGGAGCAGGCCATGAAATTTGCCGGCTTTACTTCCCAGACTCGCGCCAATGCAAGGCTTCTAAAGCTGACCGTTAACGGCTTTCTTCGCAGGTATTTTCTTGGAACCTACAAGGGCGGCTCAAAAGCGCTTTACACACTTTCACCTAAGGGCGCCCAGGTTGCAGAAGTTCTAAACCGGCCAGTGATCCGCCCCAAAGAAACGCTTCTTGTAGGAGACCCGTTTGTTAATCATCAGCTTGCAGTCAATGACATTCACATTGCCTGCCGTCTTACTCCCATCTCGGAATTCAAGGTGCTTCGCTTTCGGTCATTTGCAGAACCATTAACAAAATCAATCCCGCTTGTTCCCGATGGATATTTTGAAATTGAAACTCCGCTCGGAGTCCGTGCTGCATTTATTGAGGTCGATTGCGGCACAGAAACACTCAAGGTCTGGACTAAGAAAACCACATTGTATTTGGAGCTTGCCCTCGCAGGGACATTTCGGAAGCTTTTCCAGCAGGAACAGTTCCGGGTGCTGGTTATTGCTTCTTCAGACCGCCGTGCTGAGTCAATCCGTAAAACGGTTCTGAAGCAAACGCAAAAGATTTTCTGGTTTACGACTTTAGAGCAAATTAAGCGTGAAGGCTTCTGGTCTGCCATCTGGTTTCGTCCAGAGGGCGGTCAGAAGCTCTCACTTTTAGAAAGGAGTTTATGAAGCTTTGTTTTAGCTGCGGAAGAGTGACAACAGGAATTCCATCCTACTGCCACTACTGCGGCAAGACCTATAACGTCAGGCTTTGCTCCCGCGGGCATATAAGTCCGCGTTCTGCAAACGTCTGCTCACAGTGCGGCAGCAAGGAACTGAGCACCCCGCAAAGAAAAATTCCATTTTTGTTGAAACCCCTGATTTTCCTTTTGTCGCATTTGGTTGGAATCATTTTGATTTTCTCCCTCGTCGGTTTTGTCGGTTTCTTTGTCTACAAGCTCTTTATTGACCCAAACGGTCTTTTGCCGCTGATGTGCATTGGTTTTCTCTTAGGTCTTTTGTTCCTTGTCTGGATGATGCTCCCGAACTTTATCAGAAGCCCTATCCGGTGGCTCTTTAGAAAGAAGGGACATAAGAAGTGATTGGATGTGAAACGAATACAGGAGAGCGGATGCGGAGCAGGAGCAATGAAGCTGTGAGGAGGAATGATGCGGGGAACCAATACGGAATGGGATTGGTACGGAGTCGGATTTGGAAGGATTCAGAAATCGCAAGTAGAAATTGGGCTTAAAGGGTGATTGGCTAGGGCAGCTAGTGCCCTAGGCATTGCCCTAAGCAAAAAGGAACAAAGAAGTATGGACTTAGGTGAACCAATGAACGTGAAACAGGTAAGCCGTCTGCTCGGCTGTTCGGCCTGGACAGTCCGGCAAAAGCATTTGAGAGCAGGACTCCCATGCTTTCGCTCCGGGCCGAGCGGCCGCTTGACGTTTTACCGAAACCAGGTCGTCGCTTGGATTCTTGAAAAACAAAAGGAACAGAAAGGAGGAAATTTGCTGTGAGTCTGTGGAGACGTCCAAGCGGCGTTTACGAGAGCCACATCATGATGGACGGTGTGCGCTACCGCAAGTCAACCGGAACCACCAACAAGCGGCTTGCCCAATCAATTGACCGCAAGCATGAAGAAGAGCTGCTTTCAAGACGCTTTCAGGTCGAAGCGCAGGACTTTAACCCAAGCATGAAGTTTGCCGAGCTTGCCACCCGCTTTCTTGCTCAAGGTGCTGCCAAGCCTTACCAAAGAGAGCGGCTGAAAATGACCTTGCCGTATTTCGCTAACCACGAGATCGGGCAAATCAATAAGGCGCTCCTCAGGCAGTACAGGGCGCACCGCCATAGCCAAAAGGTACTCACGGAAACAACAGTGAACCGAGATGTCCAGGCCCTGCGCCACATCTTTTATTGGGCTGTGGATGAGGGAATACTGCCTGCAAACCCGCTGGCACGGCTTCATCTTGAAAAGCCCAGGCGAAAGAAACGCCCGGTAATGAGCGTGGCAGATGAGATGAAGGTCATTGAAGGCGCAGCGCTGCACCTTCAGAAAATCATCATCTGCGCTCTCGACAGTGGCATGCGCCGGGGAGAAATCCTTACCCAAGTTTGGGAAGACATTGATTTTTCCCGCAGGATCATTTCAGTGACCCACTCAAAAACCGCAGGAGGCGAACACCGCGAAATCCCTTTAACGGCTCGCCTCTTTGACCTGCTTTCCAAAGAGCAGCAAAAGGAGGGGTTGATTTTCACCTTCAAAGAGCAGTCCATCCAGCGGATCAAGACCGCCTGGAAAGGCGCGCTCAAAAGAGCCAAGATCCAAGCGTATCGCTTCAAGGATCTACGCTCAACCTTCAATTCACGGCTCATTGAGGCGGGCGTGATCAAAGACGTCCGCAAGGAACTGATGGGTCACAGCCGAAACGAGGACACCAATGACCTTTACAGCCACATTGAGCTGCCGCTTTTGCGGGAAGCCATCAGGAAGCTCGAAGAGTGGCGGGAAGGAGAACTTCAAAAACTTGCAAAGGAGGTAGATGGACAAGATTCAGCAGAAACAACTGATCGAAGCGCTCACGCAGGTAGCGCTGCTTGAAAGCAAAGAAATTTCCGTGCGCTTTGCCGAGATCATCGCTTACCTGCAAAAACAAGAACACCTGGCCGCTTTGGGAACGCTTGCCGGCATGGAAGAGCAGTTCAAATTCATTGACACGGTTCTTAAGACCGCAGCCCGAATCAGCCAGAAATAAGCGAAAAGAAAGAAGGAGGAAGAGAGATGCCGAAGAAAAGTTTGGGAAAGGCGCTGTCCAGAAAAGCCAAGAGCGAGGCCGCAAAGATCGGCAAAGGTGTTGCCCGTGAGGGCGGCAGGATCATTGCCGGGACAGTTAAAGGCCTTCTTGGCGCGTTCAGCCCGTTTCGCTGATGCTCTAGTGCCTGGCTAGGAAGACCCGAGCCTGATTGGAAACAGGAAAGTTTAACCGCTCCACTGGAAATCCAAACAGGCTGATTCTTCCCTCCGGAGAGTCTTCCTGATCCAGTGGAGCGTCCAGTTCAAAACCAAACAACAGGAGGACAAAACAGATGACCGAAGAAAATCTCAGAGCGGTGCTGAGAGTGGATGAAAAGACTAAAACATTCACTCCGATTGCTCATAACCTCTCTGCCGAAAAAGCAGAAGCAAAAGTAAACGAACTGAAAACCGAGGATGTCCAGGCGCAGGTCTTAGAACAGACCAGCCGCCACAAAGGGCGAAGCGTGAAATCCTGTGAGCTTTGCAAAAACGCCGCAGAAAACCTTTCTCAAAAGGCCACTACAGGACTTGTTGAGGAAGAAGACCCTGAGCCTGAAAGCGGCCAGTAGAAAGTTGCTCCGGTATCAATTTCGTCAAAGAGCGGCTTTCAACTATGCAGCAACGCTGCAAACAGGCTCTCAAAGCCTTTGGGCAAGGCAACTACCGCTTGTCGCTAAAGGCGCTCCGCGGCTTTGAAGTGGACATCAGCCTAGTGCGAACAGCTCTGAGGGACAACCTCAGGCAGCAACAAAAACGAAAACGACAAAAACAGCAGGAAAGGAGGAACAGATGACAGCTCAGAAGAAAGGCCAAACTGAAAGCTCTGGCGGCCCTCAAGCGGGAGCAGCCGGAGCATCAGGAAATGAAAAGCGTAAACCGTGGATCAAGAAAACCCCGGTCGAAATCATTCTTGAGCAGGTTGCAAAGCAGGAAGAAAAAGTTGCCGAACTGCGCAAAGAGCTTGCCAAAGAAGAAGGCGAGCTCAAGAAAATGCAGGACGCCACAAAACTTCTTCAGGCCAAGTAACACTTTGGAGACTGCCTAACAAGGCAGGCTCCTTTTTTGTATGGAAATTTTAAGGAGAATTCAAAATGAAACTGGCAATACCGACGTTAATGTCAAGACTTAACGAAGAGCGCAGGGTCGAATGCGACGGATTCTATGACGGAGCGCATGGAAGCCCCATTGAAAGAGGAATTGAGGAAATCGAAGGAAAATTTGAAGAAAAGAAAGCCAATTTGCAGCGAGACGCTGTTACCAACCAGAAGCGGCTGGAAGCGGAAATAAAACACCTGGATGAGGTCGGGCCAGCAGTAGAGCGCAAAGTGCAGGCTGTTGAGGAAAAGAATGGCGAACAGCAGCTTTCGATAGTGCTTCCCGTGGTGGTTGTCATCCTGGCACTTTTTGCAATCATCTCTGAGGCGCTGCTGCTTGCCCCGGCAATGGACATTCTCAATGTCACCAATGAAATTGCCCAACTCTTTACCGCCTTTGGGCTTGCCGCTGTTGCGGGCCTGACTTTCCATTTTGTTTGGGAGAGTTTCATTTCAGAGGCATTCCCGAACATCTGGAAAGTGACAATCCGGGTGGTGGCCGCCATGCTCGCCTTTGGATTGGTCGTTTGGGGAATCTTGAGAGGCTTTCAGGTGGCATTTGCGGCGTCACTCAATCAAAACCCGCTTGGAGATTTCCTTTCAGGCCACCCGATTCTTTCATCCATCTTTTTCGTGTTCATCACCCTGGCGACGCCAGTAATTGCTGCCACAGCAACCCACTACGGCGCTCACCGGATGCAGGGATGGTGGGAATGGAAAACCGCCAAGAGGAAATTTGAGGCGCTGTCCAAGAGACGTGCTCAAGCAGTCAAGGAATTGGAGGCCCAGGAGAAAGCTCTTCAGCTTGGACTCAAAGCCCTTGATGAAGAGCGCAAGCAGTGGAAATCGGTTTACAGCCTGCATCATGACCGCGGGACAAAGCACGGCGCAAAGCAGGAGCCTTACTGGATTGTGATTGCCAAAGCCACCTTCGCGGCGCTTTTTGCCCTTCTTGCTGCTGGCTGGTTCATCTTCTTTATCTCGCCGTTCTTTGTACTGTTTCCTGTGGTGGCCTGGTGGGCTGCTTTTCTTTATTACCGCAGGCAGTGGCGGACTCCTAGCCGGATTGAATTCTTTGATCTTGAGCATGTCCAGTTTGTCATACCCGCCAAGGATGCCCATGCTGCTGATCGTCCGGTCGGTGCTTTCGGACGTGTGCGGAACAACAAAGAGGAGTTGCCAGAATGAAAAGAAAAATATTAGGTTTTGTCTTGCTGCTTGTTGCACTCTTCGGGTGCAGCAAGCAGCAGGAAAGACGGCACATTGTCATCCTGCCAGACGTCAGTGGGAGTATTGAGCCAAGCGCGCTAGAGCAGGCGTTCAAGGCGATTGATGAACTGTCTGGAAGTCTTCGCCGTGGAGACAAAATCGCCATTATTCCCATTTTGGGTGACGCCGAGGCTGAAGCATCAGGACGGATCATAAGATTTGAAATGCCTATGAATCGCCAAGCGTATGACAGTGACTTGCGTGATTTCAGAGTGAAACTTAGAAGCGCCTTGCAACAAATGGAGGCTCGTGCAGATGCCCATCCTGGCGCAAAGACCGACATTCTCGGATCAATTGTCCTGGCCGGGCAAGAATTTCAAATAGATAAAAAATCAAGGCGGCTGCTCATTGTTCTAAGCGATTTCATTCAGGAAGATCGGAATACTGATTTCAACGCCTACCACTATTTTGGCGGTAACACGACGGTAAAAAGTTTGGGTATGCACTCAGCTCAGAGTTTAGAAAATGTTCAGGTCTATTTGGGGTTGCTTCTCAGCCATGAATATGCCGCCATGAGTGACAGCCGTAGGAAAGCAATTCGGGAATTTTGGACGGATTACTTCAAAGCGTCAGGAGCGCAAGCGAAATTCTTCACGGATGGTACAGGAATGCTTTCACAGTATTTCAGGATTGAAATCCCTTAATATTCAGACCCCTCCATATTCTTGTGGTTTTTATCTTGCATGTACTGAGTACTCGCATTTAGAATTTTATGCCCATAAAGCTTAACTCCCCCTAACAGCGATATGTGATTGGATTTGCCTCGACATGAACATGCATAAGGACTATTTCGTCTGCAAACTAAGGCTTGGAGGGGGAGTCTCGATGCGGCATCACAATCTGACGGTGAAAATCATCCAATGGATTATTTCCATACAAGTATTTTGTGTACTCTTGGTTCTGAGTTCTGAGAGCGCATGTGCTCAGACCGTCTATGTGACTTCGGGAAATGGGATTTCCGCAGTGGATTCTTCCCAAAGGTCGGTTCTGGCCACAATTCCTACCAGCGCTACCTTCCTTACAACGAGCCAGGATGGTTCTCGCTTGTATGCTTCAGCATTCAATGGCTTAGACGTCATTGACGTTGCAACGAATATTATCGTAACGACCATTCCGGTAGGCGCTAACCCATTTGAGAGCTGCCTCTCACCTGATGGCAAGAGGCTGTATGTCGCTCATTTCGACTCGTCATCGGTTTTTGTCATAGATGTGTCGAATAATTCGATCATTTCCACAATTTCGGTTCCGGGCAACCCTGTCCGAATCGCGATCAGTCCAGACGCCAGCCGCATCTACGTCAGCACTAGATCGAACGGCGTTGCTGTCGTGAACCCTGCAACGAATTCAGTTATTCATCAGATTGCCGGAATGTCTTCGACACTCCCAACAGGTATTTCATTTCTGCCCGACAGCAGCCGTGCTTACATCGGAGAGGCTGGAGGGCCGATATTCTATGTTGTAGATGCCCGAAACGATGCCCTTATCCAAGCGGTCACAATAGCCGGTGCAGATGGTGGAATCTCCGGAATCACCGTAACGCCCAACGGAAACCGAATCTATCTCACTAACGTGCGCAGCTCCTCAACGCAAGGTCCCCGTGCTGTACTTGCCGTGGATTCTTCAACAAATACTGTAGCCGCAACAATTCCAGTCGGTGGGGCGACGACCCAGATTGCAGTTTCATCCGACGGTTCCAAAGTATTTGTGGGTGATTCTGATATAGGGAATCTCGACATTATTGATGTGGCGAGCAACTCAATCACTGCAAGTGTTCATGTTAGTGATCTCAACCTGATAACCGGGGTTGCCACAAAACCGCCCGTTCTTACCACAACTGTTGTCTCACAACTTTTTTATGGAGACACTGTAGCTTCGCAGCGCATCATTACCCAACTTGCTGTTGATAATACGGGCAACGTCATCAGTTTTACGCTTCAAACCGCAGCGGGCTGTGGCTTTGGTATTTGTGGTGCGGTAATTTATTCGATTGCACCGGACGGTTTACCCAACTGGATTTCTTCGGAAACAAATTTCGTAGGACACACGGTCAATGAGTTTGCGATTAGTCCAAACAATAACATCTTATTCCAAGACACTTTTTCTCTCGGAGAAATTAGAGGACTCTCCGCTAGCGGCGTACCGTTGCCGAATTGGCCAGTATTTCTCGGCAGCGCCTTAGACACTTTTTCTCCGAGCTTGCTAATTGATCCGGTGGACCAAAGTGTTTTGGTCAAAGGTGGCGCAGCATCGGCTTTTTTACCTCCATCAACCCGCACAGCCTCATTCCAGCAAGATGGAACAATCAAATGGACAGCCGATTTTCCTGCTGGTGCTGACAACACACCGGGAATGCTCATTGGCCCAAATAATAATCTTTATACATTCAGCGATCACACGGTCTTGGTAGATCGAAATGACGGCCACAAGATATGTGAATTTCCATTCGCTGGCGGAGACAGCTTTGTACCAATTACAGGCGGCGACGGCCTGGCTTTTTCTTATACAAATTTTGGAGTGCAGCGCTCCGACTCCGGCTGTCTTGCCTTCCCAATTTACAACTGGGAGACGAACCGCCGAGGCCAGCTTCTGGATTACGATCAGGGCGTCGTTTTTGCGTTCGACCTGCCGCTCAATAATATTCCCGGAACTCCACGATTCATCGCGATCACCAAGGATGGAGCACTTTTGTGGCACAACGATTTGATTAATGCAGAAAGCATTGTGGCAATAAAACAGGGTCTCGTGTATGTGGTCGGAATTGATACAGTTGCCGGAAGCGATCAAAAGTTGTTTGTTGTCAATGAGAATGATGGCAGCATTGCTAAGTCAATAGATCTTATTGCAATCTGCCCAGCTTGCGTCAAGGTCGCTGTTGGTTCAAGCGGTGTTTATGTGGGAGATGCGTCGTCAACGCGAATTTTTAAGATCAATGGAATCGGTCCGGTATCTGTAGGTACTATACAGGTCATAACAAATAACTCTGCCGCCACTTTCACCATTACCGGCCCCGCAACGTACACCGGCAAGGGAATGTCTTTTACTCAGCCAAACGCTCCAGCGGGTGTGTATACGATTCAATATCAGCCTGTTGCGGGCTACTCCACACCGCCGAATGAAACCAAAACTCTCACATCAGGAGCCACGTTGCTCTTCTCGGCAACATACTCGTTAATACGCACACCAAAACTGACGGTTTCGCCGGGAACACTTGCCTTCTCTGCGATAGACGGTTTTCTCGGTCACATTCCGGTGCAATCGGTTTCAATCAACACTGATATTGGATTTCCTGTCGACGTTTCAATCAGTCTGTCAACAACATCAGGAGGGCAGTGGTTGTCAGTAGGTGGCTCATCCGGCACAACGCCTATCATTTTGGCTGTGCGAGTCTCTATGTTGCCAATAGGCAAATACAGCGGAAACATTCGTATCACGTCTTCATCTGTCAGTAATAATCCAATTGATGTACCTGTCACCTTTACTGTGACACCATTGGTGCCGTACACGGTCTTACCCACTGTTTATCCAACAGGTGTGACTCCGGAGGCAGAGTCGACAATCGCTCGCGCGCGAAGCCAACTTGCGGCAGCAATTACTGATTTGTCCACTGGTCGCTTTTTGACACAGCTTGCCACTTCATCTGACTCAGGGAACTCTTGGATGCACAGTCTGATCTCATCGGGTACAGCTGATAATTTGGATTGGAGCAACGTCGCCGATCCGGTCATCGCGATGGGTAGAGACGGTGCGATTTATGTTGCAGAAGTTCACTTGAGTGGGTCTGCAAACGGACTCTATGTTGCTGCTGGAAGCTCAACTGATCCGCCTATAAGACGAGATCAGATTCATCGAGTGACTGCTAATACGTCCTCGTTTGCGTCTACATGCGAAGACAAGCCTTGGATTACTGTAGATAATAGCGGCTCGTCATTTGATGGCACAATTTATGCGGTTTGGGACCACCTTTTTGTACGATCTCACGCTGGCTGCGAGAATGGCAATCTGCTTCGCAAACTGCTCTCTCCTTTGTTTTGGGGACCGCCAGACCAGTCTCGAATAATGATCTCGGTCAGTCATGATCGTGGTATTAGCTGGTCGCAGCCGAAATCAATAGGTGGTGGCCCGGGAACAAGCGTCTTCGGGCCACAGGTGGCTGTTGCGCCAAACGGATCGGTGTACGTTGTATATCAAATCGGTGCGAGCGGAACAAATGTTGGCTATGCGATCACATTGTCAACGGATGGCGGAAACAGCTTCGCCGACTCTTTTATCGCAACCCCATCCATAATTCCACCTAATTTTTCATTTATCGATCACCGGTTGAGTAGTCCTGCGATGGCGATTTCACCATTAACAGGAGAAATTGCAATAGCGTTTGCAGATCAAGCCGCCGACGGTACAACGCGCATTAAGGTGGTGACTTCGACTGATGGCGGGCAGTCATTTGGGGATCCGGTGACGGTGAATGATACCCAAGTAGGAAATCGGTTTCGGCCAGTTCTCACCTACGATGATTTCGGAATTCTGCACATCGCATGGATTGATACGCGGAAGGCAACTGACAATCGCAGTTTCGATATATACGCATCATATGCTGCCGACGGGGGAACACAGTTTGCACCCAATACGCGACTTACTTTAACAACGATCACAAGCTCGGTCGGCGATTTTATCGGCGATTACAACGGAGGCGCAGCGGTTCAAGGGTCAGCTTGGTTTTCATGGGCTGCGGGGTCAGTTGACAGATCTAAAAACACTGGGAATGGCAAACTTGCGGTGGGACAGGCAATAGTTCCTGGCATAAACCAATGACCTATTTGCGTCGGCTTCTTATCACTATGATAACAATTAAGACGGCGATAACTAGAAACACCACTACAGCTAAAAGTCCTACCGAGGTTTTGTAAAATGGTGTGCTGGGAAGAGCGTTACCAAAGCAATACTCCAGCCCATCATTGCCATAAGCGCAATTCGTATTCCGTGGCTGCAACGCCAGTTCCGATGGGAAATGACTGGATGACATTTTGATAGGAATTATTAGTGAAAGGGAGGGATGATTTTCTGCTCACAGCATAACTGCTGGCATGAAACCCGTCAAACGAGTGTGGGGCGGAAGGGGCGGAATCCTCAGGAGGAGTGAGTCGTAGGTAAATTTATGACATTGATTGCCTCCGGAACCAAAAGGCAGCAACAGCTTTCCAGAAGCAGCCAGCAACAGCTTCAATATCAGTCGCTTACAAGCCCCACTCTTCAACATTCTCCAATAATGGTTCAACTCCGTTTCGGGACCAGGAGGTCGGAGGTTCAAATCCTCTCTCCCCGACCAAATCTTTCAATGGCTTACATGCGATTTCTGGTTTTCGTCTACCGCGATGTAGACGAAATTGAGGCTGGGGAATCCTCAAAGGTCAATAAGCACTAGTTTTCTGGCACTGATCTTTTACCTTGGACTCTTTAGGGGAAGAAGAAGAACGTGATCTGGAAAAGCATTGCACGGGAGCAGGCAATCACGAGACTGTAAATTTAGTGAGCCTGTCACGGGATTTACACGGCTGCCCTTACAAAGAGCTTTATTGTCTCGTCCAGTTGATGCAGCGAAGCGTCATAAATCGCGACTCGAATTCGCGTTGGTAGGCTTGCGTTCGAGCGGCGCAAGTCCACAAGGCGAGGAACTTGTAGGTTTTCTGATTGCATCGTCGAAAGCCATCGCAGCCGACGAAATCACCTCGGTGTAAGCAGGAAGGCGTGGGTAGGACCAGAATGCACATGGTCGTCCAAACTGGCCGCGTGATTTTTGTTTAACTTTGGATTGATAATGCCAAATGCAACGATCTGCCCATTATCGTTAATTGAAAATGCTCCTATCAGTATCGTTCCGGCGGGTAGGTCCGGCACCAGATTATTCAAGTCAACCATGGAACTGCCGGAGGTCCATAGAAACGCCCTGGTTCCCAGCGAACTGCCGGACTGGCCCACGACCTGGCCAAGATTATTGATTCCGAATGCTTCGCTGTAACCACCACCTTGCAGAACGCCCATCGCTTGCATGCCGCCTTTGCTCGTCCAGAAAAATGCCTGTACGGTCCGCCCTTCGGATGCTCCCACCACAGCGCTCTGATCATTGATGCGATTGGCACGGCTGCTGGTATCGTTCGGAAGCGTACCCAGTTCCTGCATGGAAGCGCCTTGAGTCCACAGAAAAGCACGAGGTCCGGCGCTGGTGTCCGCGACGCCCACCACTGCTCCCGCATTGTTGATGCCGTGCGCCTCACTCCACGAGCCACCGAGCGTGCCCAGATCCGTGACCGTATTTCCACTCCAAACCACCGCATGGCCTCCGGAGGCGCCGGCAATCTGGCCGCTTCGATTGATAGCATAGGCGCTGCTGGAGTCAGTTCTTGAGAGTAGCGGCAGTTGCGTCAAGCTCTTTCCACTGCTCCAGGTAAACGCATGCATCCCATCGTGCGAATTTGATGTTCCCACTACCTGCCCGGCATCGTTGATGGCCGAGGCAACACTGTAATCTCCTCCCGGCAAAAAACCTAAATCGCGCATACCGCCTGCGCTCGTCCAGAAAAAAGCATGGGTATCGGAACCATGCGGATGTCCAGACGCCCCCACCGCCTGGCCTTTCGAATTCACATCATGAACGCGGGCGCTGCCTGGACGCAACGTTCCCAGATCGGTGATGGTGTAGGTTTGCCCGGCTGCTCCCAGAGCGAGCACCGCCACCAGGGTGATCAGGAAGAATATTCTGTAATTCAAGTTACCCATGATTTCTCGCCTCTTAGAACGTAAAGTTCACCGCGCTAGTTGCGCCACTGGTGACCGTCACACTCCTGCTTTGCGTCGCGTGTCCGGTTTGGGAAATCGTAACCGTGTAAGATCCGATCGGAATCCAGCTGCTGCTGTACACACCGGAACCGTTGGTCGCACCTGTCAAAGTGATGTTGATGACTCCACCCTGGAGGTTTACAGTCGCGCCCACATCGGCCGCACCGGAAGCATTCTTTGCCGTCACTTTGATGATGCCTGCCGTAGCCAATTGGAAATTCAAGGTGGAAGTTGCACCTCCCGCCACCGTCACGGTCGCGTTGCGCGGGAGATATCCTGTCGCGCTCCCAGTAAAGGTCTGGCCTCCACTGGTCACATTACTGAGTGTGTAGACCCCGTTACCGTCGGCAGTTGCCGATGCGCCATTCCACTTGACCACGGCCCCTGCGATCACACCGCCAGTGGAGATGTTTGTTACAACTCCGGTCACCGTTCCCGGTGATTGACTCACCGCCGTCAACGAGGAGTTGGCCGTAGCCGTTGCCCCCGCAGTTACGGTGACATTTTGCGTCGCGGTTTGAAATCCTGCCATCGATGCGGTGACCGTCGCTCTTCCCGCCGTTATGTTGGGCAGTGAATAACTGCCATTGGCCTGGCTCGTGGCAGAAGCAGACCCGCTGGTCACCGATGCGCCCGATATCGCGGCGCCCGATGAATCCGTTATCGTGCCCGCAATCGTGCCCGTTCCCGGCGGAGCCGGTTGCTGGGTCAATGTTATGGTGGTGGTGGCTCCTGTGTTGACCGTGGCGCTCGCTGTCACCGGCCCGCCGCTGACCGAGTAGGTGCCGATTGCAGTCCAGTTGCTCGAATACAAACCCGTAGAGTCGGTCGTTCCCGTGAGGGTGGTCGTAATGGTGCCGCCACTTAAATTGACCGGTGCGCCGCTCACAGCAGCGCCACTCGCGGTGACCACCTTTACGTTCAGGATGCCCGCGGTCGACAACTGAATATTCAGGGTTGTAGTTCCACCAGAGACATTTGCGGTGGCGTTGCGAGCCAAGTAGCCTGTCGCGCTGGCGGTAAAGGTTTGCGAGCCGCCGGCAACATTCGCAAGCGTATAGACCCCGTTGCCGTCGGCAGTTGCCGATGCTCCATTCCATTTGACCATGGCGCCTGCGATCACACCGCCAGTGGAGATGTTTGTTACAACTCCGGTCACCGTTCCCGGTGATTGACTCACCGCCGGCAACGAGAAGTTGGCCGTAGCCGTTGCCCCCGCAGTTACGGTGACATTTTGCGTCGCGGTTTGAAATCCTGCCATCGATGCGGTGACCGTCGCGCTTCCCGCCGTTATGCTGGGCAGTGAATAACTACCATTGGCCTGGCTCGTGGCAGAAGCAGACCCGCTGGTCACCGACGCGCCCGATATCGCCGCACCCGATGAATCCGTTACCGTGCCCGCAATCGTGCCCGTTCCCGGCGGAGCCGGTTGCTGGGTCAAGGTTATGGTGGTGGTGGCTCCTGTGTTGACCGTGGCGCTCGCTGTCACCGGCCCGCTGCTGACGGAGTAGGTGCCGATTGCAGTCCAGTTGCTCGAATACAAACCCGTAGAGTCGGTCGTTCCCGTGAGGGTGGTCGCAATGATGCCGCCACTTAAATTGACCGGTGCGCCGCTCACAGCAGCACCACTCGCTGTAACCACCTTCACGTTCAGAATGCCCGCGGTCGACAATTGGAAATTTAGGGTCGTGGTTCCACCGGAAACATTCGCAGTACCGTTACGCGGCAAATAGCCTGTCGCGCTGGCGGTAAAGGTTTGCGAGCCGCCGGCAACATTCGCAAGCGTATAGACCCCGTTGCCGTCGGCAGTTGCCGATGCTCCATTCCACTTGACCACGGCGCCTGCGATCACACCGCCAGTGGAGATGTTTGTTACAACTCCGGTCACCGTTCCCGGTGATTGACTCACCGTCGGCAACGAAAACTTGGCCGTAGTGCTACTGCCGCCGGTGACGGTAACGTTCTGGGTCACGCTCTGGAACCCTGTGGCCGAAGCTACCAATTGAAGTGCGCCAGTCGGAAGGTTCGTGAAGCTGTAGGTCCCGTCGGAAGCTGTTGTGGTGGATCCGCCCCCAAAGGTTACCGTAGCCCCGCTGATTGGATTGCCGGATGCAGCATCCGTCACCTTTCCCGTTACACTACCGGCGTTGGAACCCAGCGTCAGGGGCGGCGCAGTTGTAGTGGTCCCGGCGGTCACGGTAACAGTCTCGGAAGCAGCCTGGAATCCAGGCGCCGAGGCGACGAGAGTGATACTCCCAGCAGGAACACTGTTCAGCGCAAAAGCTCCATTGCTGCCTGTAACCGCGGTCAGTCCGCCGCCCCTTACACTGGCCCCGGAAATGGCATTTCCCTTGCTATCCAAGACGCTGCCGGCAATAGCGCCGGAATTGAGCGGTGCAAGCTGGATCGTGGGAACGCTTCCGGTACTTCCCGCCGTGACCGTCGCACTTTGGGATGCGCTCTGATAACCCGCCAGCGACGCGGATACTGTGGCCGAACCAGCGTTTACGTTCGTGAGCGTGTAGGTGCCATCAGCCGCAGTGCTGGCGGAGGCGCCGCCAGTCGTAACCCGGACGCCATTCAGTGGGGAGCCGGAAGTATTTGTGACGGCACCCACCAGCGTGCCGGTTGCGCCTCCAGCTTGCGTGATCTGAATAATCTTCGCGACGGAGGGCACACCGGCGCTATTCAGCAGAAAAAGCATGTAGTATCCCGGCGGGGCAAGGTTTCCGTTGGCTGGCATCGTGACGTTCAGGCCGCCGTTGGCCTGGGTGAAACTCAGGCGCATAAAGCGGGCACTCTCGTCAAAAGTGTGGGTCGTCGATGCGGTGCGCAACCAGGTCACCTGAGTGACGTTGGCGGCATCCGGCGTGCCGATGAATACGGTTTGTCCGTAACCTACTCCAGTTGGCGCTGACGAGATCGTGGGCCGGGGGCCCGCAAACAGGTAGGGCGGCGAGAAAACCTGACCATTGGCGCCACCCACGTTGCCTCCAGTGGACACAACGCGTCCATCCGGCAGCAGGAGCGCAGTGGAATGGTAACCATGGTAGGCTGCGATGCTGGCCATCTGGGTAAACTGCCCCGTGGCTGGATCCCACATTTCAGTGGGCAGTACAGGATTGGTGGAATCATCGAAGCCCCCACCGCTGCTGCCTCCCACGATAAACACTTTGCCGTCCGGCATGATCACCGCATTCTCCTGGCGGCGGGGGAAGTGCATGTTGCCGGTCAAACTCCATGCAGGAGTGGCAGCAGTAAGATCAATGGTTTCCGCAGTAGCTGTCGGAGGATCGCCGCCGCCCACCTCCAGAATTTTGCCTGTGTCATACATCACTCCCGGACCGTAATCCCGCCAGCCGCTGAACTGCCTGAAAGCAAGCGTAGTCCACGCACCGGTACCAGAGGTATCAAGGTATCGTGTTTCCGGCTCCGGGCCGGCATAGATGACCTGCCCATTGGGGGCGACAAACATGACGGGATAAAGGGCCTGCATGAGTTGCGCCGAGGTGAGATTGCGCCAGGTGCCGCTGGCCACCTGGAAGACCTGGGGCAGCGGATCAACCACGGTGTTTGAATTTACGTCACCCGAAACTACAAGAATGTCGCCGTTGGACAGCACCGTCGTCGTCGGGTACCACCGGCCTTGGTTCATGTCCGGCACTGAGGTGAAGGTGTTCTGAAACGGGTCGTAGATGACGGCGTGGGAGTATCCGGTGTAATCGGCTATGTGGCCACCGGCTATAAAAATCCGTCCGTCAGCCATAGTCGTATGGCCGGCACAGAAAAGAGCGTAGGGTGCCTCAGCGGCAGGCGCAAAAGTATCCGTTACCGGGTCCCAGATATTGGGTTGGAGAGATTCATCGTAGTACGAAATGAAAAATACCCGCCCATCGGGTAGCAACATTGCATGGACCGCTCGCGTCGGCCAGTCTTCCTGAGCCGACCATTGCCCCTGAGACGAAGCTTGGGCATGACCCCGAGGCGAAAAAAACAACCCCACCCAGCCGAAACTTAGAAGAACAAAGAGAACAACGGCGCGATTCATCAAATCCCTACAGCTTTCAGAAGACCTCGCGATTCCAATTATGCCAGCGAATTGACAGGCGAACTGTTTCCTATTGCACAGTCCCGGTCAACAACCCGGCGCCGCGATGGGCCACGCGTATGTGTGCCTGATATTGTGCCCAGCGACAGCTTGTATTCAGCTTGTCGGTTGATTTGGGAACAGATGTTGCGAGCCGCATAGATACAATCTCGCCACAAATCGCAGAATTTAGACAGTTGTTTGATTCTTCGTCCGAAGAAGCACTCTTATCAGGAGGTTGAAGGTTCGATTCGTTCCGCGTTAGCAAAAGGTTTGCTTTGAGGTGTCTTTAGATTCCGAAAGAGAGTCGTTGGTCTGGGGCACCCAGTCCGGGGCACCCGTAGGAAAATGAATGCGGGCGACGAGCAGGAATGGTGTGAGTTTGTACGGTTGAAGCACCATTTCCGCAGCGCCATGCAAGGCGCGATTCCGTAATCGGGGGCGTCTCACTCTGCACCCTTTTTGAATATCAGGGTCGTGGGTGTCATCCATTCACCGGCCCTTCTGGACTGTTAGCCACATTAAACATCGCAGTAATCCCAGCGCATACTAAACTTTAATGAACTTTAATAAAACGATTTATTGACAAAGAAACCAGAGTTGCTGTATTTTTCTTCATTCCCTTTACGGGGAGACTAAAAAAAATTCTTTGCACCACCCTTCAATCTGCCTTCACCTTTTCGCAAACACTCCGTCATTGTTTGCACAGGCAGCAGCCAACGTCCTGCCGGGGCGCGCCTCAGACCTGGCTTCGCAATAACCCCTTACGAAAAGTTCCAGGAGGACATTTCATGACTCGACGGAAGTCACCCTTGCAGTCTATGCATTCCGTTTTGCTTGCAGTCACAATCCTGTTTGCAGGAATGGTTTGGGCCCAAACCGATCCCGGACCGCGCGGCGGCACAGCGGGCGCCGGCGGCGCGCTTTCCGGGCTTACAACCAATCAGTCCATCAACTTCAACAATGCCAAAGGTGTTTTCGCAGAAGTGGATTCGGTCAAAGGCCAGATCGCCGGTGAAGATGGCATTGGCCTGGGCCCCACGTTTAACGGCAACAGTTGCGCGCAATGCCATGCTGAACCTGTCATTGGCGGCAGCAGCCCGGGCCTCAACAGCAGGTTGAGTCCCAAACCCAATCCTCAGGTGGCGTTGGCCACTCTGGACCACGCCACCAACACGGTCCCTTCATTCATCACCACCAGCGGCCCGGTGCGCGAGGCCCGTTTTATCTCCACCAACCCTGACGACGTGCATGCTGAGCTGGACGGCGGCGTTCATGGCTTGTACACGATCAAGGGGCGCACCGACGCGCCCGGTTGCAACCTGGGCCAGCCGGACTTTGCCACCCAGTTGAGCAAGAACAACGTGATCTTCCGCATTCCGACTCCGCTCTTCGGCCTTGGACTGGTGGAATCCACGCCGGATGCCACCTTCATTTCCAACCTGGCTGCCAATGCTGCCACCAAAAGTTCACTGGGCATCAATGGACGGCTACAGTTCAGCGGGAACGATGGCACCGTGAGCAAGTTCGGCTGGAAAGCGCAAAACAAGTCGCTGATGGTGTTTGCCGGCGAGGCTTACAACGTGGAGCAGGGCGTCAGCAATGACAATTTCACCAATGAGCGCGGCGCAGTTGCCGGATGCGTGTTCAACAGCAGCCCGGAAGACAAGATGGATTTCAGCACGACCGGAGGCAGCGTGGCCATTGCCGACGTGATGGAATTCACCATCTTCATGCGGCTGCTCGCTCCACCCACACCGGCCCCGGCCACCACCTCGATCAACAATGGCTCCGCGTTGTTCGACCAGGTGGGATGCAGCCTGTGCCATACGCGCAATCTCACTTCCGGGACGTCACCCATCGCGGCCCTCAACCAGGTCACCTATCATCCGTTTTCCGACTTTGCCATCCACAAAATGGGTGACCGATTGGACGACGGGATCCACCAGGCTGACGCCGAACCAGACGAGTTCCGTACCGCCCCGTTGTGGGGCCTGGGACAGAGGTTGTTCTTCATGCATGATGGCCGCACGACTGACCTGCTTCAGGCCATCGCGCAGCATGCCAGCACCGGCGTGAATTGCTTCACCAACCAGGACTTTGACCAGTTCGTAATCAACGGCAAGGCCTTTCAACCTCTGGAACAGAGACAGACTTGCAACTCTGAAGCCGACGCGGTAGTTGCAAACTTCAACGCGCTCACTGCTGCACAGAAACAGGACGTCTTGAATTTCCTGCGTTCTCTCTAACAGCAGCCTCATGCGGACCGGAATGCGCAAGCTGCATTCCGGTCTTTTTTAACGTCTGCGTCTTTTGCGTCTTCTGCGGAATTAACAATGTCCTGTTGGAGCAAGGATTATGTCGCCCGCGTCGCGGGCTCTGTCAATTCATGCGCTCTATTCACCCACAGCTTGCGCTGTGGGCTATGGCAGTTTAATAATTTATGTAGGGAAGCTGCGGCGCCACCAGCGCTAAAGCGCCGCTTGATTTACTATCGCGTTTACGTGGGCTTGAAAGCCCACTCCCCGGACTGAAGTCCGGGGCTTCCACCAATTTGCCCTACAGCATTGCTTAATCCGACGTAGCCATCAGAGTTGAGACCTATTGACCTGTTGAGGTCGTTGGGGCCTTGGCAGCTACAAAATCATCTACATCCGAGAAATTATGAGAAGAAGTCTCAACTTCGGTTTGCCGATGATTCGGGAGTTAATGACGACAAGGGAGTTTTACCGGTACTAATCACCGCTGATTGACTGCCCAAAATTATTAAAAATGACCTATAGTGAAGCCAGTCGGCCAAAGCATTTCATTAAGATTTTGACTATTTGGAGAGAATACTATTGCTTTGAGAGGCTATGCTGGCTTATCTATGTTGCCGATTGGAACCATCTGGCTTGAGCCAGGATAGAAACTTAGAATTCTCGCGATTGAAACCTGAGGCACACAACCGATGAAACTGTTCCATACCGTTTTCTTCTGCCTTGCCATGAGCTGTATCGCCTTCCCACAATCTCCTGATACGAAGCTGGACATACCTGCTGGTGTGAAGTACAAGTTCGCGAGCGACGAGGTGAATGCTGCGGTGAAGGCTGTGCTTGAAAAAGCTCTGGCGGGCGACCAGGCCGTTTTGAAACATCTGCTCAGCCAGAGTGCCGTATGCGGCCCCATGCTATGGCAAACATTGAAGCCAGTGGCGGGGCCGGTGTTACTCAATACCAAACCAATGACGATGATTGTAGCGACGCCAGCCGGCGTGGTCACCGAAGGCCGGGGGTTGGCGTCAGATGAAGCCCGCCAGGCCTTTTGGGTGGCGTTGACCGGCAAGTATCCCCAACTTGCGTCCGCAAAGGTGCGCAAAGCCAAGGCGAATGAGATTACCTATTACTGGGCAACAATTCCTTTCGACATAGAAGAGCCGTTTTTTGCCATTGAGGCGGGCCGTGACGTTTTCATTGCCCAGATTGCACATGACAAGACCAAAACGGCCCTGTTCTGGATCGATCTCGTGGGTGACTTGAAGGCGTTAAAGCCACAACAGCCATCTGACGCAAAAACTAAGAGTATTGCGGATGCCCTAGCCGCAGATCTCGAGTCCGAAAGTCCGGAGGCGATGTATCAGGCCGGTAAGGCCTATCTGGCGGGAAATGGCGTGCCTGCAGATCTAGAGAAAGGGCGCACCCTAATGGATGGCGCCGCGCAGAAAGGTTTGCTTGACGCTCAGTTACTACTGGGCATGGCGTACTTCAGCGGAAAGTACTTACCGCAAGATCGTGTTAAGGCAGCGCCTTACTTGCAGATGGCGGCGTCACAGGGAAATGCGATGGCCCAATACTACGTAGGGGCGATGTTCCTGTACGGCACGGGGTTGGAGAAATCAGCCGAGAAGGCGATGCCTTACCTCCAACGCGCTGCGGACCAGAACTTCGCAGATGCGGAATACAAACTAGGCGCCATATATTTTCAAGGAATTGGAGTCACTTCCGATAAAGCTCGGGCCTGTGGGCTTTACACCAAAGCCGCAGACCATGGCAATCTCGCGGCAACGAACGATCTAGGTTGGTGTTATCAGCAAGGCGAAGGCGTGGAGAAGGACCTTAGCAAGGCCATGGCTCTTTACACGAAAGCAGCGGAAGCCGGCCACCTCAGAAGCCAGGGTAACCTCGCCATGCTGTACCAAGCATCCGGCGAATGGGAGAAGGCGTATGTGTGGTTGCGAATTGCCGAAATGGGCGGCGGAGGCGCTCAAGCGCGACCGGTAATTGAGCAAGCGAAAAAGCACATGACCCAGGGACAAATCGACTCGTCAGAGGTGAAGGTGGCCGAGTGGCAGAAGGCGCATACCAAGAAGCCTTAGATCCGGTTCTGGACGGTATCACAGGCAAGCCGGAATTAAGGCGGTGCCGACAACGACAAGGCAGACCCTCCGGGCCCAAGCCAAGCGCACCACGCAGGATCACAAGATCAGTGGTGCTTCTCGACGGCCGCATCAATTACGTTAGCCCCCGCTCTTGCTGTTTCCGCTTGATAGTGTGTTCTGCATCAAGAGACAAGTCCGAGGCTGATTCCGGGCAGCCGCATCCACATCGAAGAAGAGGGTCTTTACAATCAAAGCCGTTGCCGCGCTGCTGGCGCTTTCGTCTTAGGCCGACCAGGCCGATTCTAACTGGGTTACTCTAACTGGGTTACCCTAGCAAAGAGTTTTGCTCGACAAGCGCGCCCAGCATGGAAGGGAGCAAGAGGTTCGTGAGACACACGCGAATCATCGTCACCCACTACGGCGGGCCCGATGCGCTTCGGGTGGTTGAAGAAGAATGCCCCGAGCCAAAGGATGGTGAAGTTCGGGTGAAAGTGCGGGCCGCTGGCGTCTCCTTGCCTGACATAATGGCGCGCGAGGGCGTTCATCCCGAGACGCCTTTGGCGCCTTTCACACCTGGATGGGACCTGGTTGGCGTGGTGGACCGGCTCGGCGCTGGTGTCTCGGGAATCGAACCAGGCCAGATCGTCGCCGCGATGCCCATCAGCGGCGCCTATGCGGAGTTCGTCTGCCTGCCGCAACGCGAACTGGTTCCCGTGCCATCCGGGTTGGACGCCGCCGAGGCTGTCACCCTGGTACTGAACTACATCACGGCGTACCAGATGCTGCACCGTTCCGCTAAAGTCAGACCGGGCCAGCGCGCGTTGATTCACGGCGCGGCAGGCGGGGTCGGCTCAGCACTCCTGCAGCTTGGACAACTGGCGGAGCTAGTGCTCTGACCGGGTAATTATGGGAGAATAACGAAACTTCTCTCTCGCTTTCGCACGATCAAACTTCCATTGAATCTGAATAGCTTGGCGGTTTACCTCTTGGTTCCAAGCGGACACTTCTTGTTCCAGGCTGGCGATCTCCCCGATTCGTCGTTTGCCCAAGCATTGGCGCGACA
>QHVI01000041.1 GCA_003223515.1 Candidatus Angelobacter sp. Gp1-AA117 | reverse complement strand
CATCGCAACTCATCTCGCTCGTATCCTGCCCAGATGTCCTTGCTGCCTACGAAGTTATTTCTAACACAGTAGTAATATCCAGCGGCTCAGATATTATCTCGTATCGCTATTCACATCTCTCAGTATTTACATGGCTGAAAAAGAATTTTTTATTCATAGTGTTCAAATGGTCGAGGTAGACGGCAGTTGGAATATACCAACAGCTGTTCTGTATGATCAAAATGCAGTTGTTGTAGGCAATGCTGCGCTCTCCGCAGCTTCAGATGACACAATCATCCATGAAGATTTCAAAATTGACCTCGGCCGATTTTCTCCCACTGCGCAATCTAAGAGAATGTATTTGACGGCAATCGGTCAACGGAAAACTGCGCTTCAAATTGCAGATGACTTTTTATATGAAATCCAGAAAATAATTAAATCATGGCTAGTCAGTCGTGGAATAGTCGAATGCAAAAATCTGGTAGTAGCAGAGCCACTTTCGATGCACACTGAAGAAGTTTCACCTGAGTGGCTTGCTAACTATAGAAATGCCGTTCGCCGATTACTTGAAGGCAAAACTGTTCTTTCAAATGGAGGTGTCAATGTTCGCTTCATCCCGGAACCTTTTGCTGCATTTCAATATTATCGACACGGGATTCGGCATCCACTGGTCTCACAGCAAGCCCAGATGAATGCTTTGGTCATTGATTTTGGTGGAGGGACATGTGACGTTTGTATTATCCAAAGCACAAAAGAAGGAGATATCAGTGGAAGCGGAGCGAACAAGAGACCTCTCGCCGGTAAATCATTACCAATTGGTGGATTCAGCATAAACCGGGCTATCGCGGAGTATCTCATACGAAAGATCTGCGGCCAGTTCGAAGCACAAATTAAAACTGGTCTTCATGAATACAGAGATTGGCAAGAAGGACGACGCTCAATAGAAGCAATTCATGAAAAATACAGAAATTTCATTTCTAATTTTCACCGTATTGTACATCAGGTAGAAGTGCTCAAATTAGCCCTCTCACGATCAGTTACAGATTGGTCTTTATCAGAGGAACAGCGGTTCTCAGCATCTGTACCTATACCCTTAGATCCTTTTGTGTTGAATGGAAGACTAACCCCGGCAACTATGTCGGTTAACGAATTACGTGAAGTCTTTATTCAAAAAATATACTCACCCCTTCTAAAGCCATTTTTTTCTGACCGCCTGCGTGCTGGAAAGGCAGTTCTGGAGGGAGCTCCTTTAACTGTGATTCTTTTGTCGGGCGGGTCTGCCAATTTTGGCTGGTTGACACAACTTCTTAGACGGGACTTTTCGGAATACTTGTCTCGGGTCCCTGTGGTTCAAATCCCTGATTACCAGCAGGTGGTTGCACAGGGATTAGCGGTGGACTGTGCTCGAGAATTTGCTACAGGTAATAGTGACTTCAAAGGGGTTACTTATAATCCTTTGTTTTTACTTTTAAATCCGGACGACGCTGGCTGTGAACTAAAGGCATTTGCAGGACGCTCCGAAGGGCTGCCGGACGTGAGGCAGCGTCCTGGGTTACTCGTTCCCACAGCAAGCTTGCTTTCGTCTTTTGTTGATCGGCCAATGCAGTGGAGGGTAAAACTGAGTCGAGCTCCCCGGCAACGGCTTGATTATTATTTTTTGCAGTCGACTATGGATCCATCAGACGTAAAAAATCGCCAGAATGTAGAGGAAACAATCCTTCACACTCCTGCCAAGTGCGAATTCGATGCGGCTTTACAGGTGCAGCTAACAATTCGATCTGATGGCACAGCCCTTCCTAAATTTGTGTATCGGTGTGCCACTCCGAATGCTCCTGAGATTTCAAAAGAGGGACGGAAGTTTTTTGTTGATATGACTGATGCGTCAGGCAGTTCAGGTGAGGCATATGTTGGACTGGATTTTGGTACAAGCAATACTGCGGTGTCGTATATCGACCGAAATTGGGTTCAACTGATAGAAAGTCGAAGTCGAGATGCAAGCTGGAAAGAGATTGGTGAACTTGTCGAATCACTGCCAAGTCCATTAGCTGTTCCTCTGGCCAAGTTCATAGGGGACTATCAGCAACATGGAATTGTTCCACCAGGAGTAAGTTTCTTGGAAGCCGGGATATGCTTAGCGGCATACGTCAGTTATATGGAGATGTGCAGCATAGACCGACGCGGGGCGACTCGGATTTTTAGCAATTTCCCTCACCGTTCTGCGAGTTACTTATGGAAAATGCTGGAGGTGGCGCAATATCACCTTGGAAAACGAGCCGAACTCACAGCCCCATACAAAAAGCTCTTAGAGGGAAATAACGAAAAAATATTTGATCATGCAATAAAATTGTGGGCCCAAGCTCGGCATGAGCTTGCCGTGAGCGAAAAAGATGAAATCTTGACAGCTGTGAAGGTCTTATCGAATGTTAGCAACGAAATATTCTCAAAAACACCATTCGGTTTTTTTGAAAATATCCAAAAAGAACCATTTTCTCAACAATATTCGGGGAGATTCCGCATTAGCCATGGCAAACCTCCCCATACTGACTATCTCCGATACTCTGGTATTCATTCTTACTCAGAAGCAGAATCATTCATCATATGGCCTGAACGTGGCATAGCTCTTCCTTTAACACCCCTGATATTTTGGTATCCATGTGCTACTCATCGTGACCCAGAAAATGGACACTGTTTTCTATTTGACAAATTACAAGGGAATGGAGAGAAACAACACGCTACATACAAGGCTGCAAATTATAATTGTCCGCTGTCAATCTCCCCAGGGACAAATGGCCTCGCCCCCCTTCTGAAGCAACTACAACACTTTTTTGCGCAAGATCCATGCTTGCAATTAATTACCGATTTACATCTTGTAAGAAATGGGGATTAGCTATATATTACCTATCACTCCGATTTGTGTCGTGGGTCTTTGGGGAGCTATCAGGGCAATCGCATGAAAGAATTTTCCATCTGATTGCAGGTTCATGCCAGAGCTAATGTTGTTGAATATGGTTCAACATCCACGGCTGAGAGGTTCTTTGGCAATTAAAATCCAGCCTCACACCGTTAAGACTGCCATTCAACTCCTCAAATACCGGACTTTGGCGCGTTAAAAGGTTTTCATGCGATTGCCCTGGGGGAGCTATTTATCGCAATTGGGGAAGCTGTTAAAACGGTCTTTTCGAAGAGATTTGCCTTTATCGCGAAGACTTTTATTTTAATGCCCGCAGACGACCTCGAATTCGGCTTACCACCAATCCTGATCCGCGCAATGGAGATGCCGCAAAGAAGTCAGCAAGACTGCCCTTGCGCACCTTTTTCCGCTCGTACTCTTTGGAAGCCACAACCACGGCGACCTTTCGGCCATAACGAGTAATCGTTTGTGGTCCGTCTGAGCTTGCCCGCTCCAAGAGTTCGCAAAATCTCGCCTTTGCCTCGGTTATGGTCCAGTTCTTCAATTCGTTATTTACCCTCAAGTATCAGCGTTGATCTGCGTTTATCAGCGTCATCAGCGGTAAGATTTTGCCTTTGCCCTTCGCGAAAATTACGAGAACCGCCGCCGGTGCTCCTTCAGAATGCACCTGTCCATCACCACAAAAATTCCGGCTTTGCGGGCTTTGTCTGCGGCTTCCTGATGGATCACGCCTTCCTGCATCCAGATCGCTGATGCACCAACTTTGATGGCCTCGTCCACGACTTCCGGCACGGCTTCGGAGCGCCGGAAGACATCCACGATATCGATCTTCTCCTGAATCTCAGAGAGTGAAGAGACGGCTTTCTCTCCCAGTGCGCCTTTGATGGTGGGGTTCACCGGAATAATGCGGTAGCCGTGGCTCTGCATGTAGGCAGAGACGCCGTAACTGGGCCGCAAGGGGCTGTCGGAAAGGCCAACCACGGCGATGGTTTTTGCGCGATTCAGCAGTTCAGTGATTTCGTCGGACACAGTTTGGCTCCGCAAATATTCTATGGGAAACAAGGAACAGGACAAAATATGCACGTCCTGTCCCGCCTCAATTATGGCAATTCTGGCATTGATGGCAATTTTAGCGCTTCCCTTAGTGTTTATAGCCGGAGTTGATGAACGCATCTACGTCCCGGTGCAGCTTATGGCGCTCCTTGTCGTCGATGTACATCATGTGTCCAGCCTCGTAGTAGGTGAAGCTGACATTTTTCTGAATGGGCGGCTCCAGGTTCATGTGGTCTACCGTGTGCTCAATTCCATTGAAGGGCGTGGCCACATCGTAATAACCGCAAACTACCATGAGCTTCAAGTGGGTCTGCTGGGTCATGGCAGCGCGCAGCACCTCCGCCACCTCAGTATTTCCGGTCTGATCCCACGGACGCACATTCGCCGTAATGGTGTAATACGTATCACTCTCCCACTTCAACTCACGGCGGGTGTAATCGTGGAAAGTAGCGGCGAAGGCGCCTTCATAAGAGGCCTCGCTGGAGTCGTATTCGGCGCGCTCGCCGGCGGCATCCACGTCAATGCCTTCAAAGCGTGAATCCAGGCGGCCAATGGTGCGGCGTTTATCGCGCTCCAGTTCCTTGAACCAGCGAAAGGGGCTGATGCGCAGGTTCGTTTGTTCAATGTATTTCGGCGAGAGCCCGGTGAAGTGCGCTATATCCTGAACGATCTTCTGATGTTCAGCCTGCGTGAGGCGGCTTCCCTTCTCCAGCGCTGCCGCATAGTCGCCATGCGCGAAATCGCGCGCCTTCTGCGCAACCTGCTCGATGGTCAGATTCTGAAGGTCAGGCGGGAGCAGATGGTGATACCAGGCGGTGGTGGTGTAAGTCGGCAGGTAGAATTCAGAGCGGTCATCCCCGCCGAAGTTGGAAAAGGCCACTGCTGAAACCAGCACGATGCCATTCAGGTAAATCTCATGGCGCTGCTGCAATACTCCAGCCAGTTCCGCCGAACGTGTGGTTCCGTAGCTTTCCCCAATCAGGAATTTGGGTGAACCCCAGCGCTGGTTGCGATTGATGTATTGGTAAATGAAATCGGAAAACCAGTTTGCATCCTGCACGATGCCATGGAACTGGGCCGGATTCTCTCCCGGCGCAGGACGGCTGTAGCCGGTAGAAATGGCATCGATAAATACCAGGTCGGTGGCATCGAGGAATGAATCTTCGTTGTCCGTGACCTCATAGGGCGCAGGCGTCCCATGGCCATCCGCAGTCAGCACAACCCTTCTGGGGCCCATGCCCATGTGAGTGAATAGCGAAGCCGAACCGGGACCTCCGTTATAGACAAACGAAATCGGACGCCGCGTGATGTCGCTTACGCCGTCTTTGGTGTAGGCCACATAAAACATTGTGGCTTTGGGGGCGCCATCATCGGCCTTGATGATGTAGCTGGCGGCGGTGGCGGTGTAGTTGATCTGCTGCCCGCCGATCTTCGCGCTGTGATGGGTAATGGAACTTTTTTCTTCCGGAGCAGGTGCGCGGCGTCCCGGTTGCCCTTGGCCGGGCTCACTCTGGAGCTGGGGTTGCTGCTCCTGGGGCAGGCGGGTGCGCTCCCGCTCCCTGCCTTGCTGTTGCTGCGCCTGCGGGACCGTCTGCTGATCTGATGCTGGCGCTGACTGCGACGGCTGGGAAGCCTGGGACTGCGCCCGGTTGCGTTCCGGCTGTTGCGGGTCATCCTGCGCTGCGGCACAATTCGCGGCCAGCAGCAGGATTCCGGCAACCAGAAACCAGTTCATCTTCATGAAAGAGTCTCCTCCAATAGGCAAGAATTTGTTCAGGACTGCGCGGAAGAATAATACAGGGCGGAGATTCTCAAGGTATAGAAGAATTACCAGCGGCGCACACGGCCAACATCCACGTGGATGAAATCCTCGCGCTGGTAGTAGCCCACGCCACCCCGGTGCAACGTCAGGGCGGTATCCCGTAGCTGGGCTGTGTCCACGCCGGGCAGCCGGATATCAATAGCCATGGCTTTCATATGCAGGCTGTGTTTGGCCACTGCACGGGAGCGGCCGCGCAAAAAATGATTGCTCCAGGGAGTGCGATAGCCGCAGACAATGTTGATTTCGGCATCGGGCTCGCCCACCGCAGCTATCAGATCATGCAGAACGTCAAACACCCGCGGATCAAAATGATGCACAGTGCCGGTGCGGTGGTCGCGCAGGAAATGATCAAGTTCGTGAATGCCTTTGGGAACGTAAGTGTCCCCTTCCCTGTAAACCACGTCGATATGCTGGTTGGTGTGGGTGTGATACAGGCGCAGCCGGTAAACCTGCTCCGGGTGATCGGCAGCAAGGCTGGAGCCGGAAACCAGCGCTACAAGACAGGACAAAATGAAGGTAATTCTCAGCACAGCAGACTCACTAAAACCAGAATCTCACCACAGATTAACACTGATCGACACAGGTTAGGAAGCATTCATCGCGAAGGCTGCAAAGGAAGCAATAGCAACCCCTGGTTTTGTGCCTTTGCGTCCTTCGCGTCCTTTGCGGTTAAAAATGGATTGAATCTACAGCACCGTGAGATTCACCGTAGTACTGGATGAAGCGCCGGTGCTCGGGCTTGTGGCGGTTACCGTCACCGGGAACGTACCGATGGGAGTGCGTGTGTCATTGCCGCCGCCTCCGCAGCCAGCCACAGCCAGCAGAAGCAGCAGTCCCAGAGCGAATGCCAGGCGCACCTGAAGCTTTTTGCTTCGCCTCCAGCTCAAGAACATCATGACTCCAAACACCGGCATGAGTATTGGATAAAGGCCCGGTATGTCACCCGGACCTGGGAACGTCCATGCCCCTCCCGCTCCGGTGGTGTTGATGATCATGGTGACCTGGAACGAAAGCGCGCTGCCCGATGGTGGAGTGAAGCTGCAACTTGCGCCTGCCGGGAGTCCACTGCAGGCAAACGTAATAGGCGCAACACCGCTGCTGGCATCCACATTCAAAACCGTGAAGACGGACTTCCCGCGTGAAACCTGCAAGTTGACGGTCTGGGCGCTGATGATCAGAGGGGATGTGCCGATATGCGTGGGATCGCTCGCCGTGTCATTCGCAGTATTGATCTCCCCACCACCCGAAACAGTGGCGGTGTTGGTGACAGTAGGAGCGATGTTACCCGGCACATTTACGACGAGGGTGATTGCCGGATAGCTTGCGGCCGCAGCCAGGACGTCACTGCGCGTGCAGGTGAGAGTCGCCAGCGTGCACGTCCAGCCTGTACCGCTGATGGCAGTGGGCACCAAGGTGTTAGGCACATTCGGCAGAGTGTCGGTAACCGTGACGGTTGCATTCGTCGCCCCGCTGCCGACATTGGAAACCGTCAGCGTATAGGTCGCTCCCGTCTGCCCTGGAGTAAAAGAACCGGAATGGCTCTTGGTAATGGTGAGATCGGGAGCCGGTCCTATTGCTGTGACATCGGTGGCTGTGTCATTGGAAGTATTGACTTCGCCTCCGCCGGAGACGGTGGCCGAATTCGTGACCGATGGTGGCGCGTTCGCAGCCACATTGACCGTAACAGTGAGGTCACTAAAGCTTACCCCTGGATCGATCGCATCGGCGCGCGAGCATTGCAGCGTTGGAGGCGTGCTGCACGTCCATCCCACACCGCCAATCGCACTGGCGGTCAAGCCTGCGGGCAGGGTATCTGTGACTGTGACTGGATTGGTAGTTGTGGCGCTGCCGGAATTCGTTACGGTGATTGTGTAGGTTGCGCCCGGTTGCCCCTGCTGAAACGTGCCGGTATGGGTCTTGGCAATCGTGAGATCGGAAACGTCAACGGTGACTGTAGCCGTGGCCGTACCGCCGGTGCCGCCCTCGGTCGAGGAAATAGGGTCGGTAGTATTGACTTGGTCTCCCCCGGAAATCGCGAACACATCAATGGAAAAAGTGCAGGTGGCATTCGCGGGAATCTGCCCGCCGCTAAGGCTGATACTGGTGGTGGCCGGAGTAATGACTCCCGTGGTTCCGGTGGAATCGCAATCGCCCAGAACTGGATCAGGGGTAAGGCTGTCGGGATTGGCAATGATCAGGCCCGCAGGCAAATTATCAGTAAAGCTGACGTTGGTTAGATCGGTCGCCGGATTCGGATTCGTAATCGTAAACGTAAGGGTGGTGCTGCCATTGACCGGGACGTTCGCCGCGCCAAACGCCTTGCTGATGGTGGGCGGCGATTGCGCCCAGACTGCGGCTGGAAGCACGCTGAAGAGCGCCAGCAAAATGAGATAAGCAAGAAAACGGCGGCAGCCAATTTGAGAGAAAAGATGGAAAACTTTCACCGTCGGGCCTCATATCCGGAAGTTCCGGCCAATCGTGGAGTTCTTATACAGCCGGGGCAACTGGAGACCCCGCCTGCCAGACAGAATTCCGTCTCCGGCAGGAAAGGCATCCATCGCCTGCATTACACTTTTAGGGGACTGTGCAAGTACTCTGCTTGGGCTGCCGCAGTTTGTCAAGTCGAATCCTGCATTTGGACGTGCATATCGTAATGTCCATTCCGCAACCGGTTTACGATATGCCGCCTGCAGCCCCGAGAGGACACATCACTCTAAGTCTTCGGCTGAAATGGCCTGGATCTTAAGGCGTGATTTAACTCAATCCTGCGCAGGAGATGGAGATTCAGAAGATGCCGCAAGCGCTTTGCGGTAGATAGCCAGCAGCATTTCGAGGTTCGCTTTGCCTGTGTATTTTTCTTCAAAAGCTTTGCGGGCGTTGCCTCTGAGTGACCGGACTTCCTGCAGATGGCGCGAGCACCATTCCACCTGTTCCCGCAATGCAGAGACATCTGCTGCACGATAGTGAAATCCGGTTTTTCCATGGATGACCATCGAGGCAGGCGGCCCCACATTGGCGGCCACGACCGGTGTGCCTGCGGCAAAAGCTTCAATCATCGTTCGTCCCATGGTTTCGTAACATTCGGAAGGAAAGATCAGAAATTCGGCAGCGCGCATCAAGTCCATGACCTCAACCGGCGATTTGCTTCCCAGGTACTCAATCGAGCTTCCTGAGCACGCAGCCAGCACAAGATCTTTGAGCGGGCCGTCACCGGCAATCTTCAGGGGAATTGGATTCGCTGCCGCTTTCCATGCCTCCAGCATGGTTGCTATCCCCTTCTCGGGACTCAGGCGGCCAACATAGAGCGCGTATCCGCCACCTCCATTGCCAGGCGCGGGCGCCGGATGAATAAAGTTGGGCTTCACCATGATCTTTTCTTCAGGAAGGCCGCCTGCAACGTACTTCTCACGCGCAAACTCTGTAAGGGCCACATACACCTGGACTTTGTTTTTCCAGGTGCCCAGCAGTTTGTGCCAGCCCACCATAGTGGCAAGCACCGCGCTGGCAGCACGGTTTTCCCGGTAGCAGCCATGCACCACGCCACTCCAGGGAGCACTCTTGCCCAGGCAGTCCTCGCACAGGTGTCCATCACGGAAGAAAGTGGCGTTCACGCACATCAGGCGGTAGTTGTGCAGAGTCTGGACAACCGGGACACCGGCACGCTCTGCGGCATAGTAAACAGAAGGCGACCAGAGAGGAAAAAAGTTCTGTACGTGCAGGAGGTCGAAGGAGCCGGTGCGCAGTTTTTCGTAGATCACATGGTGTGAGTCCGGCGACCACACCGTCCGAAATGCCGTCCTGGTCTTGCCCAGTTTCTCAATCTCGCGGTTATCGTGCTCCAGCAGCTCGACTGGATGGCCGTATTCTTTGAGCAGTGCAACCTCGGCAGCGGTGGCATGATCTTCGCCGCCGGCTACCAGATAGCGGTTGTGGAGCATCAGAATGTGCATTTAGCGGGACCGGCCTACGCTGCTGATGAATTCACCGCGCTCCGCCGGATGCCTGGTTTGTGCGATCCATGCCTGGAACATGAGGACAGGCCACAGGAGGTATTGCCAGTCGCGAGCTCCGGAAAGATGCTCCTGCCATAAGCGGCGGACAGGCGGCGCTGCCAAGAAGCCATCCTGTTGGATCCGGTGCTCGCTGAGAAGATCTTCAGCCCATTCCCGCAGTGGCCCGCGCAGCCATTCATCCACAGGAACGCCGAACCCCATCTTAGGCCGTTCGACCAGTTCCGCAGGAACATAGCGGTACAACACCTGCCTCAACGCCCACTTTGCCTTACCGTCACGAATCCGGCAACGGAGTGGCAGTCTCCAGGCAAACTCAACCACGCGATGATCGAGCAAGGGAACACGGGCTTCAAGGCTCACGGCCATGCTGGCCCGATCCACCTTGGTGAGAATGTCATCTGGCAGGTAATTGGTAAGGTCGGTGAGCATGCCTCTTTCTTCCATCGAAGGAAGCCATTTCATATCAGAGATCACCCGCGATACCGTGTCCGGCTCATGTCCGCCCAGAACCAACTCATCTGGATTCTTCCACTGAGAAATTGCATACAAATAGATGGCTTCAGGTGTACCCGCAGAAATAAAGTCTGCCAGCTTGTGCAGCTTTTCGCCGGGAGAATATTTCAATCGCTGCGGAAGCGGAACGATGCTTAAGAAAGAACTAAGCCTGGCTGGAGGTATTGAGTGAATCAGCTTTGCCAGTCCCTGACTCAGCGGCCGGGGAATTTTCTTCAGCTTGCCCCACATCGAATTGAAAAAGAAATAGCGCGTGTACCCGCCGAAGAGTTCATCTCCCCCATCGCCAGAGAGGCTGACGGTCACGTGCTGGCGCGCCAGTTTCGAAACCAGATGCGTGGGAATCTGTGAGGAGTCGGCAAAAGGCTCGTCATACATGGAGGGCAGTAGCGGAATCACGTCCAGCGCTTCCTGGGGAGTTACATACAACTCGGTGTGCCCGGTACCAAGATGCTCCGCAACCTTCTTCGCATAGACAGCCTCGTTATAAGCTGCCTCATGAAAGCCGATGCTGAAGGTCTTTACCGGGCGGCCGCTCTGCGCCTGCATCAAGGCAACGACCGTGGAGGAATCAATTCCCCCGGAAAGAAACGCTCCGATGGGCACATCGGCAATCATGCGCAAACCTACAGCCGTGGCCAATTTGCTTTCGAGTTCCTTCACCACCTCCGCATCACTGGCTTGAATGGGAGACTGCACACCTTGCCTGGCGATATCCAACGCCGACCAGAATGGCGTCACCGCAGGCGCTTCATCAGGAGAACTCAATGAGAGAATGTGTCCCGGCTTTAGCTTATGAATGCCTTCATAGATGGAATGCGGCGCAGGCACATAGGCGAACCGCATGTAGAGCGCCAGGGCATCGCGATCGATCCTGGCGTCGAACCCGGGAAATTCGCGAATCGCCTTCAACTCTGAAGCAAAGACGAAGCTGCCGGCAACCAATCCATAGTAGAGCGGCTTGATGCCCAGGCGGTCGCGTACCAGGTAGAGTTTTCGCTCTTCACGATCCCAGAGAGCGAAGGCAAACATCCCCACGAATCGTTCCACAGTGGAACGTAATCCCCACCGTTCAATGGCCGCCAGCATGACCTCAGTATCCGAGTGGCCGCGCCACGCATGGCTTCCGAGTTCCGACCTTATCTGTTCAAAGTTATAGACTTCGCCATTGAAAATGATGGTGTAACGGCCAGAGGTCGAGGACATGGGCTGGTGACCTTCAGGTGAAAGGTCAATAATCGAAAGACGGCGGAACGCAAAGCCCAGGCCGGAAGAACTGTCATAGTGAATTCCCGAATCATCAGGACCGCGGTAAGCCAGAGTTGCGCCCATGCGCTCCAGGATTTCCCGGGGATTCTCTTCTCCCGCTTTGCTCTGCCAGAAGCCCGCAATTCCACACATACGTTATTTGCTGGCCGGCGGCACAATTCCATTCATCCGCAAGTACTCCACTAATTGGCCGTAATGATCTGAGATGTGCCACACCGTTGCAGTCAGAGCGGAAAGCCGGTTTGGCCCCCAGTAGGGACCGGGATTGGAATGCAACAGGTTCTCGGCGGTCGTCTCGGCAATCGCCTTATCGACCATTGCAAAGGAATCCTGCAGGTACTTGAGGATCTCAGCTTTTGTCTTGGCTGGGTTCGGGCCTCCAAGGGCGCAGCGCGCCGGAGGCTTTTCACTCGACATCTGTTTTGCCCAGGCCTCATTGGCGCATGCCACGTGCTTTACCTGCTCCGCAAATGTGCGCGCATCTTTGAATTCGCCCTGCGTGGGCTTGAAGCTCCATTTATCTTCGGGCATGGCCTCTGCCAGCGCCGTGAAGTCATGCTCAATTTTGTTCCAGATGAGATCAATGGAATCAGGAATGGTTTTGGGCTCAGGCGGGCGCTTCTGCGCGCTTACAAGGCATGAACTCAAGAGCACAACAGCAAGAATCCATACACTCACGGGCTTATGCATGAGTACCTCCTGGTGTCTGAATAAACTCGGGGCCGGGAATATGGTTGCAAAACGACCGGAGAGACGCGATGATCCAGCATCTGGAAGAGGACATCAAATGCGGATGATTGTGAAACATTGCAAGGATTATAGCTGATATCGGCGCTGCTCCGTCGAGAGCAAATCACCTTGGAATCATACTGTCTAATGAGTCCAAGCAGGAATGCACCATTGCGTATGCCAGTCTGGGTAAAGGGTATCGGCTCTGGTTCGCGTTACCATAATTAAGCTGGCTTGTGCTACTTCTGGAACACTAGCTCAATGCAGGAGAGGAGACAAAGCTGCAATGAGGAAACTAATTGGCGCAGCACTTTGCCTTACTATCCTTCTCTTTATCTATGACTTTGTTTTTAAAGAGTTCCCTAGTCCACTAACGGTCAGCAATGGAGGAACAGGCACTCAGCCATTCCACGGCACGCTACAGTTATTGGGCATCAAATACGATTCGCAGTTGCACAAAATCAAAACTGATATCCGTCTCGAATTGAGCGGTCCAGATGACGCACCAATCAGCTCAATATCCTTCAGTCCTTTTGAAACTGATCGACGAGGGAGTCGCAAATGGCTGTTATCTGCGACTCAAGATTGCAAGATACAAACTTTTGAAAAGAGCGATGGCGGCAAGCCGCGTTCCGCTGCTACCTTTGATTGCTCCGAACTTATATTGACGGACCGTGTCTCAGCCCAGGAAATCTGGTATCCGTTCGACTCTTACCAGATGCGGCTTTTTCCCCGGGTATGTGTCAACAATAAAACCGGTGCCTGCATTGAGGACAACGCCTCAATCAATTCTCTTGAAGCCGTTGTTGCCGATCAGAATTTTACCGGTACCCTCACGGACGAAAGTTCCAGGCCGGGAGTTTCCCATCTCGTACTCTCGCGCAAATTTTTTGTCCGGATGGTGAGCATCATCTTTCTGGTCTTTTCTATCATTTTTCTGGTGCACCTGGTAGCGACTGGGAATCCGGATGATCTCTTGCCGAAATCGCTGGGCTTCTTTGCTGCTTTGTGGGGCTTGCGGAACTTGATAGTTCCATCCTCCATCACTGTTTTCCCCACCATCGTCGACTACTGTATTCTGACCATATTCTGTTTGCTCTTTTTACTGGTCTTCATGAAATTTTATCCAAGGAGTACCCCATGAAATCTACTCTACCTAGTGTCCTTGCCGTTTTGCTGTTTTTTCCTGCTTGCCTTCCGGCTCAGACCGGCGCAGGCACTGCATCCGCTGCTGGTGGGCAAAAAAGTGGGAAGCACGCAGGGACAGCAACAGACGGGCTCAAAGGCAAGCTTCCCATTGAAGGAGAAGTAAAAACACAGAAAGCGGCGAGTGCAAAGAAGCATAGCAGCACTGAGTCCGAAACGCCGAAAGGAACGGAGCAAGCTGTCCAGAATGCTGTAAGAAATGATGAATTCACGCTTCAAAACGGAAACGAATATAAATTAGACAAGACTATCAATCTGGAAAATACCGCGTCTGACCACCCCATTTCTGTTGCGTATCAAGTAGGCAACATCGACCAGAAACCAGCATTTGTGACTGTGCTGGTAGACCCTAAGAAAGCGCCAGCCAAGCCCGGCGATGCAGAGAGGCTCTTCGGTGGGAAGCTCGATGGAATAGTCCACACTGCAGACGCTCAAAGCACCATGTTGGCATGCGAGGAATCACGGGTGTGCGTAGAAACGCAAAAAATCGACGGGAAAGACGTTTGTGTCTGCTGGAAATGTATCAGCAAGTGATGGCCTGGATCCCAGGGACGAGGCATAGTAAGTAGCTGCAGAGCACCGCTTGATGGCTGTAAGCATCACCTCAGCATCTGAATTGCGCTGCTCCTTTGCGGTAAAATCATTCGCAATGCCTCCTGAGACATCACAGATACGCCTGTGGTCGCACATTCAAACAGAGCGTCTCGACGTTTTTGAGGGTTCACAGAAGCGGCTGGATTCGCTCGTCCGCATTGCAGAAAAACACGCCAACGGAAGAACTCTTCTGAACATCGGCTGTGGCAACGGCTACCTGGAACGCGCCGCAAAGCAGCGAAACTGGAAAGTGCTTTCTGTTGATCCCGACCGGCAATCGATCGAACGGCTGCAGGCAGAAGGCATAGAGGCTCATTGCGGACTGATTGAATCTCTGCCCATTGCTTCAGACAGTGTGAACGCGGTGATCTGTACCGAAGTATTCGAACACCTCAAACCTGAAACCATGGAAACGGGCCTCAAAGAGATCCGGCGAGTGCTGGTTCCTGGTGGCGTGCTGATCGGAAGTGTGCCCTACCGCGAGAACCTGGCCGATAACGAAGTATTTTGCCCAGACTGCAAAAAGCGCTTCCATCGCTGGGGGCATGAGCAGTCGTTTGACGAAGCCAAACTACAGTCTGTTTTGAGCAAATATTTGTCAGTACGAAAAGTCCATCCGGTATATTGGGTGCCCTGGATTTCGCTCAACTGGAAAGGGAAGGCTCTGGCTGCTGCACGCAAGACATTTGCTTTTGCGGGTGTCCACAACCAAAACTCTAATCTTCTATTCATTGCTTTCAGGCAATAAACTGCTCAATGTACCTAAAGACTGCTTTTCGTATTTTAAAGAACCTGATCTCTCCAGAGACCCCACATCATCGTGATTACGCCCGCCTTGATATCGTGCGGTTTATGGCGCGCCTGATCCTGCCGCGATACCGGTTCGAATGGCCTTCTCTCGACTGGTGGAATGATGAATCATTTAATGCCTACTTGCAGCAGTTCGGTGAGCTTCAGGGAGCATCCAGTCTGAGGTCTCGAAGCCGCTGGATGGTTTATCAACTTCTGCGTTTAGCGGAACCTATTCCTGGCGACACGGCAGAATGCGGTGTATTTGCAGGAGCGTCTTCCTACCTGATTTGCCGTTTTCTGCAATCTAAGAGCCAGGCGTGCACCCACTTCATCTTTGATTCGTTTGAAGGCTTATCGCAGCCGTCGGTTGAAGATGGCTTGGAATGGTCAAAGGGACTGCTTTCTCATTCGCTCGAAGCCACTAAGGCTAACCTTCCCTTCAGCAACATCAGTTGGCAGAAAGGCTGGATTCCGGACAGGTTCGCGCAGGCCGCTGACCGGCGCTTCGCGTTCGTGCACATAGATGTCGATCTTTATCAGCCGACCCGCGACAGCATTGAGTTCTTCTATTCCCGAATGAACGAAGGCGGCATTCTTGTATGCGATGACTACGGCTTCTCTGGATGTCCGGGAGCAACCCTCGCCGTCGACGAATTCCTTAAGGACAAACCTGAAAAGATGGTGGCCATGGCATCAGGAGGCGGCTTTCTCATCAAAGGACGCACCACCGCAGGAAACTTTCTGGGGCTGCCGAGGCATGAACTAACACCGGCGACAGAATAGCCCGCAAATAAATGGTGGGGGGAGAAGAAGATAGTGCTGCTCCGAGCGAGCACTGCAGTCGATTTTGTAGCTGTAAGATATCGATCATCGAGAATACGCAGTGCGTATCACCTATGCCTTGATCCGAACATTCGCGAAAGCCACATTGCCGGTGTGCGTCTGTAACCCAATAAAACCTGATTTGGAGTCAACGCTTGGCGGGTTGCCGCGGGTCGTATCGCTGACTGCCCGTCGGAACCGAGTAGCTTCCTGATCGTTGAGCCGGACGATGTAATCTTGGTTCTTCACCTCGATTTCATATTTGTGCCACTGACGCGCGGCCAAGCTCTGTTTGTTTTGATAATTCTGCTGACCGGGTCCGGTACCCAGCGACTTGACCTTGTAAATCGCACCTGTCCGGCTGAAGAACGAACCATCGGGCTCGTTGAAGCGCGTGTCCCCGCGAGCCTCCTCGTCGATCTGCACTTCATAGCCGGTATGCACCGCCACAAACGCTGCGTTATTGGCCGGATCTATGGGGTCCGGCGCCGGGTCTGGCAACCGTGGATCGCGGAATCGAATGAACACGCCCGAGTTATCATTCGCATTGCCTCGAGGGTGGGGCAACAAGAAATCAAGCCGCAGAATGAAATTTTCGAACTGCTGCAGGGCATAGAAGAATAAACCGATACCTCTCCCATCTTGTTGGGCGATGATGGTTCGTCCGAATCGCGAGAAAAACCCTCCACCCGCCATTTGCCAGTTTGCAAATTGGGCGTCGGTGCCATCAAACAAATAGGTAAATCCGGAGTCAAGAGTTGCGAGCGGTGGATCTGGCATCAAATGGGCCCCCAGCCTGCGGGCAAGAGCGACACCAGTGAGCATTGGGTTTGGCGAGCCTATAGTGGGAAAGAGCGCAGGACCGACGACGTATGCGTTGCTCACATTGTGAAGGCGACAGTTTGGATCGGTTACGGATTGATTCGGATCGACGCCCATTCGCAGCACACCGGCTTCATGATGAGTTGTGCCAAGACCATCGCGGCGGCCGGGGCCGTTAGCATCCGAGGGTTTAAACGGCAGAATTGTCGAGAGCAAACTGGCGTCGACACCACTGCGAATTACCAATCCATTCTTAATAACGTCGATCTTCTGGCCGCCGGCGAAGATTCGCGCCACATCGTCCGAGGCCGTATCCATTGCATTCCACAATTCGAGATCGCGACTGGTCGGTTGAAGATTGACGAAGGCACGACGGGTCTGAAATTCATCATTCTCTTGTGGATTCAGGTCTAGGGTAACGTTGCTACTCCCGTTGTTGGGTTGCATCTCGCCAATGCCACGGATGGTGATCACCACGTGGGTATCAGTTGCATTCTTGTGCGCATCGAAGGTGTCGATATCGGGAATCTTTTTGAAGAGTTCTGCTTCGGAGTCGGTCCCATTTGCACTCAATCCTGAAGCTGTAATTTGAAAATGGAAATGTCCGACGCCATCTGGCGAATTGTCGGGTTTCTTAAACTGGTGACGGCCCTTAACCAACAGTGCGGAGGCCTCTAGCGCCATGGCTGCAGCGGGCAAAGCTGTGAGCGCCGCCCGCGGCACACGGAAATCCACGTTTGACCGGAGATGCGCCATTAAATTTGTGCCGATCTTGTCATCGCTACCCAATGAAAGCAGTGCCAGCCTTGCATTTTCCACAGTGCCAAGGGCAAGGATCACCTTGGTATCTGGCGAAACCGGGATAGGCCCACGTTCCGTGATGATTTCCGATATCCGCTGTCCTGCGGGGTCTACAACAGTCTTTAGCAGAATCACATGACAGCGCGGAACAACCATCACTCGCTTCTTCACATCGTCTCTAGGAGATTCGTTGTACGCCTCACGAGCCGCTTTTGTGAGCAGAGGGACGGCGCTGAACTTATTGAATGGAAAAAATCCGGCGTGGCCTGCTTGTCCTTGCACAGCGAGCGGTGCTTCTAGTTTCGCCAGATTACGAAATTTCTGCTCCAATTGTTTGAGTTGGATACCCGTCGGCAGAGGGTTCGGCAAGGGGATACCGAGCAAAGCTGCCAAATCGTCAAGAGTTACCGGAGTGTCGCTATTCGCCACGGCAGGGTGGTCGGGAAGGCTCGTGAGATCAATCGCGTCGGGGACACCGCCAGCAGACAATCTGTCGAAAAGCTGAGAGCGCATCGCATGATGTAGATAACCGAAGATGAAATCATTAGTGGCAGTAACTCCGATCTGATCGCTCGACTGCCGAAAATATCCTTTGCTCCCGTCAGGCAGCCTCTTGGGATTGAGATCATCCAGCACCGTTTGCGGCCAGACGGTATCCGGCGTTTCCGAGTCAAGCAGTCGCGGCGACCATCCACCCCAGTAGACCGAACGGCCGCCTAGACAGTAGGCCAATCCAGGAAAGCCAATAGGGTCCTTAGAATTCCAAGCGAGTCCCCAAACTTCCTTTTGAGGCAAATGATCCTTCCGCGGATCCCCAGGATTCAGGCCGAGCACAGGCAGATTCTGCACGTGCTCTGGCAACAGAAAGGGGCCACCATCGAGTACAAGGATGCGCTCAGCTCGATTGGTCGCCCGAAACCACAGATCTTCGGCGAGAACTGAGCCGAAGGTTCCGCCACCGATAACAATGAAGTCAAAGGGGCGCAGATCACCGCGCGAGGGCAAACCTGCCGCTGTGCGAGCGTTCGCATCGATTGTGACGAGAACCTCGTCAAACGTGTTACAGATGTATCGCCCGAGTGCATCTCGTGTGAAATTGGTGTCGGGTGTAGGTAAGTCGAGTTTCATGCTTCCTCCTCCTGTAACCGCTTGAGCTACCGCACAATGATTGCAGGAGGACAATATCGAACAGTGCCGTGCGTCTCGGTAACCAGCGCTCACATCGCCAGCGGACCTTCTAAAGGTATAGTGCAGAATACAACCAAAGCGTTTCATCAATGGCCTATAATTGTGAGATCTGAGGAAATCGGCTCAGCCTCACGATTTCCCACGTTGCCACAGGCGAACAGCCGATTGAGTCGGCAATCTAGTGCGACATCAGGTGGTTTGCCCTAAATAAGTAAGGCAAAGCATTTTAAGTCAATTGTTTAGGCAGCTCAGATCAAATAATTGTAGGCAAATTTGTAGCTGTCACATCCTGAGCATTCAGCAGGCTTCTTGGCTGGCACTTCTTAGCTCGCGAAGATGCTCGCTCCATTACGTATCTGAGTTCTCGCCATGCCTGTCCTGCTTTAACCAGTGAGCAGAGGAATCGATAAGCCTGATTCATAGAAGAGCACTGTATTCAGCTATGGCAGTCTGCACCTTAAATCTTCCCAGACCTTCACCTGTTCGGCTTGAGGACGGACTTTGCAGTGCCGCGATGATCGCTTCCGCCAGCGCCTGCGGATCTTCCGGCGGCACCAGTACCATACTTTTGACTGCATCCTGAATTTCCCGCACCCCGCCCGGGCAGTCACTGGCTACTACATCTTTTCCCAGCGCCAGCGCTTCCAGCAGAGCATTGGGCATGCCTTCAACGCGGGAAGGCAGCACGAACAGATCAGCGTATTTCAGGTAAGGACAGGGATTCGGCTGAAATCCCAGAAAATTGACTGATTCGCCTAGTCCAAGCTTCCGGATTTGAGCTTTCAACTCTGCTTCAAGCGGTCCCTCACCGAGCACAGCAAGCCTGGCCATAGGAAATGCCTGAAGTATGCCAGGCATGGCTTCCAGAAGTACATCCAGACCTTTTTCCCTTTGCAGCCTGCCCACAGTAACCAGGTGCGGCCCGTCTCCTGAATAGGGATTCCCAAAACTCTCCGCAGATCGTCGAACATAGTCCACATCCACAGGGTTATAGATACGAATGAGCTTTTCCTGCGGCAGCCCAAATTGCTCCGCTAGATCTTTCAGCATGAAATCGGAGAGACAGATGATCGAATCGGCGCGCTTGTACAAATGGCGATAGAACCATCTCCACACTCGCGGATGCCGGGCCTGCTGCGCGATGAAAGCACTGGGAATGGTGGCTTCCCGCAACAAAAGTTTGACTCGCGGCAGAAAGGGCCGCGCCAGTACCAGCAGGACGTTCAGGTATACCACCGTAGACAATACAGTCTGTGGTCTCACCTTCCACAACAAATTAATGATAGGGAGAAGCGCGTAACGCATGCGCGAGACCCTCAGGTCGTGGACAATCACATCGTCAGGAATGTCCTGGAAAACTGCGCTTCTCTCCTGAATCACGCCCAGGTGCAGTTCAAACTTGGTGCGATCGAGGTGACGCAGCAGGATGGAGATAACGCGCTCTGCCCCGCCTCCGCCTCCTGCGAACGCGGGTACCAGAAAGAGCACGCGCTTACGGCCGGTGCTCATCAGAAGCAGACGTGTTTCGTTTCAAAAATACGAATTCATTGTTGGCAAAACTCTGGTCGGTCTTCAGCTTGATCAGCTCAAATCCCCGCGCTCGATAGAAATCGAAAATCACCTCCGGCTTTGCGACTTCGTAGGGATAGCCGCCCAGCCAGTCAAGCACATCGGTAAAGTAGGACATGCCGCGATTTAATTTGTATTCACGGTAACGGGCAAGTGGATTCTTGTGCACAATGAGAACATCTTTCATAAATCCAGCAACAATCACATAGAAGCCAAACCCCGCGATGATGGGCACACGCCAGAAAACGCTGCGGCAATAAAGCTCTTTCACCTTTCTCCACAAGATCGAGCGGCGGTCCTGGTCATTGTAAATGGCAATAAAGAGCCTTCCATGCGGCTGCACAGCGCCGACCACGTTCTCCAATGCCTGCCACATGTTTCCGGTGTGGTGCAGGACACCCCATGAATACACCACATCAAATTGTCCGAGTTGGTTCAGGTACGAACTATCCAAGGCACTTCCCTGCTCGATTATCCAGCGCTCGCTTTCGGGAAAATAACGGCGGCGAAGCTCCTGCGCGCAGGCCACGCTCTGCGGATCATAATCAAAGGAAAATACCTTCCCCGCCCCAAGACGCATGGCGGCGAGTGAGAAGAGGCCGCTGCCGCAGCCGATATCGAGGAAAGATTTGCCTTTGAGGTCTTCCACCTGCAACATGAAGCGCAGGGACTTCTCCGCTTCAACAATCCGGTCATCCTTCAAATGCTGAAGAAATCTCTGCCAGTTCTTACCAAAAGCAAACCTGATCTCCTGCTCAGGCCCGGCATCGGCAGCCAGGGCGGTATTGGAAAACGGCGTCATCGGTGAACCTCTGTCATTGCGGCTCCTTGGCGCTGCAGATCCCGTTTGCGCGGCAGTCCTGCAGCCCAATCCAGAAGCTTCTTGAACCCGCTCTCGCCATCGTAATCCCGGTGCATCCGTGCAAATCCGGCACGGGCAATCTGTTCGCGCTCCTGGTCATGGGCGAGGTAGTATTCAATCTTTTCAATCGCATCTGCGGTCGAATCATAGAAAACGGCCTCTTTGCCGGGCTCAAAAATCTGCTCGTGGGCATTCATCGCCGCCTTATCGCAGAGTTGCATCATTCCATGTGCCGGGATTTCATACATGCGCATGTTTCCTGTTTCCGCGGGGACTTCAGAGAGATGCATATTGAGTCCAATTTTAGTGCGGTAGTAAAGCGCCGCGCGTTGCTCGCTGGAAATGGGAAAGACCCTGCCCCATATGGCTGGCTTGCCTCGCAACCCGCGCAAGATTCCTACATATCCGCCATAACTCCAGTTCCCATGGATGACCAGGCGCTCGCCGAACCGCTGTTTCAACTGCGCGAGGCGATCCATCTTCGACGCATAGCCCCCGCCGACATAAATCACATCGAGATCACGGTCGTGAAAAAAAGCGTCTCCGCGCCGCTGAAATTCGTCACGGGCAGCCGCCAGCGGCCATAATCCGGTCTGGCTGGTGGCGTTGCTGCCCGGCCAGACCAGCGGCCACCAGTAAGTCTGCTCGCATCCCCATTGCTTCAACGCTTCTTTGAAAAGAACCTGCTCGCTGTATCCGGGAGAAATGTAGAAGGCTCCATCAAAGGCCCACAGATAAGGAATGCCCCGTGTATATGTAGAGTACGGATCATCAATGAACCCCATGACCTTGATTGGCTTCTGCAACTGGTTCCACAGCACCTCGGGATGAACCGGATTGTGCATGGCCAGCAGGATGATATCGGCATCCTGAAACTTATCTACAAAGTCCTGGAGGAAACGCATGTAGCATCGGTCTCGCTCCCGGTACATCTGGTCAATAGACTTTGCTTCCGTAAGCTTCTGGAACAGTGTCGCCGGATTCCATTGCGGAAAGTAGGGAGCGGGATCCAGGCTGTCGATGGAATAGCCGTGGAAGCTCTCAATTCCGGGGATATGGAAGAAGCAGACTTTTTTCACCTGCCCACCTTATGCGCCTTCACTTCACCGCCTCCACGTTCAGGCTCATGAGCTGGCCGGATTCCTTCTCCATATGTGGTAGATAGGCCTGAGAATAATCATCCAGCCAGGAGTGCCCGGTGTTTCTCCAATCGTAGCGTTTCACAGAGGTGAAGCCCGCATGCAAAAGCCGTTCCTGCAGGGATTTCTCGTCAAAGATCATTTTATGAAAATCATATTCATTACGCTGTCCGCCGCAGACCAGCCCTATCAGCTCGCTGATCTCGCCGGTTTTCTGGTAGCGCGTGGACACGGCTTCAAAGTCCGGTACCGCGAGCCGCAAAATACCGCCGCGTTGTAAGACTCGAAACCACTCGTGCAGCACCTGATCCACTTCATGCCTTCCGAAGTGTTCGAGCACGTGCGCGGCATAGATCAGTTCCACGGAATTGTCTTCGGCGAAGGTGAGCGCGTTTACCGCTACACGATGATCCACGTGCGGATGATTCTCGATATCCACATGAATAAATCCCGGAATATGTTTTTTTCCGCAACCTAAGTGGAGTTTCATTGGTTGACCGTGGCCGCCTGCTGAAAGCGTTCATAGACTTCCCGGATTCCATCCCGTAAGTTAATTCGAGGCTGCCATCCAAGAGCTTTCATGCGTGAAACGTCCAGCAGCTTCCGTGGAGTGCCATCCGGCTTTGAGCGATCCCACTCGGTCTTCCCTTGATAGCCGGTAATCTCTGCGATAAGTTTCGCCAGCTCCTTGATGGTTAAGTCTTCTCCACAACCCACATTGATAAGGGGCGCCATATCTGCAGGAAAGACGCTCCCGAGCCGCTCCGGCGGCTGCACCAGAATGTGAAGACAAGCATCAGCCATGTCGTCTGCATGCAAAAACTCACGGCGCGGCGCGCCTGTGCCCCATAACACGACCGGCCTACCCGATAGCTTGCCTTCGTGAAACTTGCGCACCATGGTCGGCAAAACATGAGAGCTGTTGAGGTCGAAGTGATCGTTGCTGCCGTACAGGTTCGTCGGCATCACGCAAATGTAGCTGGTCCCGTATTGCCGGTTGTAAGCATGGCACATCTCTACTCCTGCAATCTTGGCCACCGCATAAGCGAAGTTGGTTTTCTCCAGCGGCCCGGTCAGAAAGTATTCTTCCCGAATGGGCTGCGGACAATCGCGCGGATAGATGCACGAGGAGCCAAGAAACAGCAGGCTTTTCACACCGTGGGCATAAGCTTCATGGATCACATTGGTCTGGATCAGCAGGTTCTCTCGAATAAACTCTGCCGGTTGAGTGTCATTGGCCAGGATGCCGCCCACCCGCGCTGCCGCCAGGATCACATGCTGCGGCCGCTCCTGTGCAAAGAAACCGGCAACCGTGTTCTGCTCCATGAGATCCAGTTCGCCATGAGTGCGTGTGACAAGGTTGTGAAATCCTGCGGCCTTGAATCGCCGGAGAATGGCAGAACCTGCCAGCCCGGTGTGACCGGCAACATAGATTTTGTCGCTCTTATTCATGGTGCTTCAAGACACGCAGGCCTTCCTGCTTGCACAGCGCCTCGTATTTGGCCAGTTCCAGTTCTTCCTTCACCATCTCCGTAACCAGTTCGGCAAAACTGGTCTTCGGTTTCCAGCCCAGTTCTTCTCTGGCTTTGCTGGCATCACCCACCAGCGAATCCACTTCCGTAGGACGAAAGTAATGAGGATCAATGGCCACAACCGGCTTTTGGCTCGCGGTATCGATTCCTTTTTCGCTACTTCCTGAACCGGTCCAGCGAATGGTAATTCCCAGTTCACTCGCAACCGCCTGGGTAAACTCCCGCACTGAATGCTGGATGCCGGTGGCAATCACATAATCCTGCGGCTCTTTCTGTTGCAGCATCAACCACATGGCTTCCACATAATCACGGGCATGGCCCCAGTCGCGTTTCGCATCGAGGTTGCCGAGGTAGAGGCAATCCTGCAAGGCCAGCTTGATGCGTGACAATCCCCGGGTGATCTTCCGTGTAACAAATGTCTCGCCCCGGATTGGCGATTCATGATTAAAGAGAATGCCGTTGCAGGCAAAGATTCCATAGGCTTCGCGGTAGTTGACAGTGATCCAATGGGCGTAAAGCTTGGCCACTCCATACGGCGAGCGCGGATAGAACGGCGTGCTTTCGCGTTGTGGAAACTCCTGCGCCTTGCCGAACTGCTCCGAAGTAGATGCCTGATAGAAGCGCGTTTTCTTCTCCAGTCCGAGGATGCGTACCGCCTCCAGCACCCGCAGCGGCCCCAAGGCGTCTGACTGTGCAGTGTATTCAGGCTCTTCGAACGAGACGGCCACATGACTCTGGGCAGCGAGGTTGTAAATCTCGTCCGGATGCACCTGCTGGATAATGCGGACGAGACTGCTCGAGTCCGTCATGTCGCCGTAATGCAGGAAGAAGCGGCATCCCGGAGAATGCCGGTCTTGAATCAGATGATCGATTCTTTCCGTATTGAAAGATGAGGCACGACGCTTGATTCCGTGCACCTCGTAATTCTTGCTGAGAAGAAATTCAGCCAGGTACGCGCCATCCTGTCCGGTAACACCAGTAATGAGTGCGCGTTTGTCAGGCATCCGGTTCCCCTCCGATCAGTTAACTTGCATTGTAATCAAGGCGGCAGCAAGCTTTCTCAAGTTTCCTTACCAGAGAGGGTGCGGTGGAAGATTCCTCCACAGGTCATTGCCTTAAGTTTGCGGAAGCCGTCCGCGTCTCGCCCTGCGGAACCTTGGAAAGCACATTATCGAAAAGCTGTTCCCATTGCGCTAAAACCTTTTCTTTACTGAAGCGGGAAACCACCTCCGGGGCACGTGCTGCAAGGCGCGCCCGCTCTTCATCATTCGCCATCAAGCGATCCATCGCAGCACTCAGTGCAGCAACATCACCCGCTGGAACCAGCACTCCATCCATCCCATCGCGAATGATCTCAGCCGGCCCTGAAGGACAATCAAAGCTAATCGCAGGCACCCCACAGGCCATCGCTTCGCACAAGGCATTAGGGAAACCCTCAAAGTGCGATGAAAGAACAAACAGATCAGCCGCGCACAGCACAGGAAAAGGATCGGCCAGCTCTCCGGTGAACACTACCCGCAATTCCAACCCCAGCTTTCGGACCTGATCCTCCAACTGGTCTTTGGTGGGTCCGGAGCCAATCATTTTAAGCACCCACTCAGGATGCCGCTCGGCAACACGCGCAAAAGCTGCTATTAAAAGATCAAAACCTTTCTGCCATACCAACCTTCCCATTGCCACACAGGAATGGGTCGAAGATTGCTGGGCACGTACCACTCCGGCCGGGGGCAAAGTAACTGGATTGGATATTACATATCCTTTCACCGTCATTCTCTGCTGAAAATAGGATAAGCTGGCGCCAGTCTGACAGACCAGCGCATCTGCGTAGGGATAAGTCAGCTTCCGCAGTGTGTTCCAGATTCCGCCAATGCTGTACTGCGTAGGATCGACCCGTTCCGAAACAACCACTGGAATACCCAGTCCCCGCGTGGCCAGTAAAGTAACCACGTTCACCTGATCAATGAAACTGATCGCCAATTCTGGCTGGATTTCGCGAATTGCCTTGCGTAACGCAGAAACTTTCCTGATATTGCGAAACCACTTCCGCAAGAAATTACCTGCGGGTTCAGCATTCACGCCTAAATTTCGCAGCTTGACCGAGGGATGAAGAGGATAAGCTGTCACATCCCCGCGATTGAGAACGAGAATCGTTACTTCCTTGCCTTGCTCTGCCCAGAAACTGGCCAGCAATGACATGACCCGCTCTGCACCGCCACGCGCCAGTGAAGACGTGACTAAAACAAGTCTCATAGCTGCTGGCTGGCTTGCTGTGCCTGGGCGACAACCACTGTAGATGAACGTTCCTGATACAGCAGCCAGACGGATAATCCGGCCATCAGCAGAAATGAAATCATGCAGACCAGTGAGGTTGAAAGCGCGATTCCGGCGACTCCCCACTTTTTCATCAGGACCAGGTTGAGCACCACGTCAGCCAGGAGATTGACGGCTGTCACGTACATCAGCAGATCATTGCGCCGGACCGCCGAGATGAACCGCACGAACAGAATGCCAAGCATGTTGAATGGGATCTGTATTGCATAGCAGATTTGCACCCAGCTTACCAGCTCGGTATCTGCCCTGGAAAACGCGCCCCGCTGAAAGAGCAGCTTGACGATCGGATGCGAAAACTGGATAAGCACCAGGGTAAGCGGTACGGTCGCCAGAAGAATGATTCCGAAATATCGCTTCAGCGTCTGGCGGCAGCCCTGCCAGTCATGCTCCACGGCCATTCTGGAAAAATATGGAAGCAAGGCCGTGCCCAGGGCATTCGCGCCAATGGCCACAATCCCGCTGATCAGCTTGTTCCCGTAGCTCAGGGCAGAGACGCTTCCGGATGGAAGCATGGCCGCCATGGCTTGATCGACCACTGGGGTGCTCCCGACTAACAATGCCCCTGCCATCAAGGGCGCATACTGTATCAGCACCGCCCGCACATTAGGATCCAATCCCTTCCATTCGAGACGCAACCGGACCCCATGCATTCTCAGCAGATGGAACAGCACAGCAGCCTCCAGCAAACTGCCCACCATCGTTCCCGCAGCCAGCGCAAATGGTCCCGCCACTTTTGCGCCGATTCCAACAAAAGCAATGGTGATCAATGGGGTCAGCAGCGGCGCCAGAGCCGGAAGCGCAAACCGCTCCCCGGCATTTAGCACAAAGGCGGCAAACATCGTCATGCCGCTGAACACCAGCCAGGGCAGCAGGAAATAGAGCAGCTTGCGTGTAAGCGCCACTTTGGCCGGAGAGAAGCCGTGGGCCAGATAGGGCAGATAATATGGAGCAAATATCGCGAGAAGCAGCGCGATTGCGATCAGCACCACGCCGCTGATCAGCACCATGGCTGACAGCAGCCTTTCTGTAGCTTCATGGCCCTGTTTGCGGTGCGTCTCCAACAGCACCGGCACCATGGCTGAACCCAGCGCCCCCATAACCAGGGTAAGTACAAAGGATGGCAGCAGAAACGCGATGAGAAACGCATCAAACGAGTCTCCCCGGCCGAAAAACCGGGCCACCACCTGCTCTTTGAAGATCGTTGCCGTCCGGGCGACGACACTCAGCGACCCCACAATCAATGCCGCGCGAAAGATTTTCTTGTTTACGGAATCTGTTCGGGTTTGGGCAAGTCGCTGGAATATAGACAACATGAATAAACTGCCGCGGAGAGCTTTGGATTATAAGATGATCGTGCTCGTCATATACCGGTACGCAACTTAGTGCCCCGACCCTCGAAATACCTCGGGAATGGTCTTCATCACAATTTTCATGTCCAGCAGCACGTTCCAGTTCTGGATGTATTCCAGATCGAGCATCACGTTCTTTTCAAAGGAGGGATCGCGACGCGCGCTCACCTGCCACAAGCCGGTCACGCCCGGCAGCACATCCAGCCGCCGCAGGTCTTCCAACTGATACTGGTTGTAGTCATCTACCGGATGCGGACGCGGCCCCACCACGCTCATCTCGCCCTTCAATACATTGAAGAGCTGCGGCAGCTCATCGATGCTGTACATGCGCAGCAAACGTCCAAACCGCGTGATGCGGGGATCATTCGTGATTTTAAATGTGGCCCCGTTGCGCTCATTCATGTGGCGAAGATCGTCTTTCTTTGCATCCGCATCCGCCACCATGGTGCGGAATTTATGGCAGCGGAATTTCCGGCCTTTGCGTCCCACCCGCCAGGCAGAATAAAAGACCTTGCCCGGCGAATCCAGCTTGATGAGAAGCGCCGCCAGCAGCATGACTGGCGCACCGACGACCAGGATCGTCGTCGCCAGAGTCAGATCCATCACCCGCTTCAGGAATAGTCCCAGCGCGGGGATGGGCTGGTGATTTAGCTCCAGCACCGGAACGTTGCCGATATACGTTACCCCAGCGCCCAGAGCCAATCCGCCATAAAGATCAGGAACTACCTTCACGCTGATTCTTTCCTGCCGCGCCTGGAAAGCGACTTGCATGATGAGGTCGCGATGGATCTCCGGGGTGAAATAAATCTCGTCGATGAAATACTCTTTCAGGATGCGGGGCAGGTCCTCCGGCGTTCCCAGCCAGTGCGGATCGTCATGGCGTGTGCCATCCACAAATCCGCAAAACATCTTTCCCAGGTAGCGATGAGTTTCAAGATACTGCTGGAAGGTCTGGCCGATCTGTCCTGCGCCCACAATCAGTACGTGCTGCGTGCCGATGCCGCGCTCGCAGCGCCGCACGTCATAATGCTGCAACACGGAACGCAATGTGAGCAGGCCCACCAGGCTGAAGACCATGGTCGCCGCAAACACCACTCGCGGCGCCGGCTTTTCATTGACCAGGAACACCACCATCACCGTAAGCATGGAAGAGAGCAGGAAGCTCTTGAAGATCCTGATGCGTGAGATTTTGGCGGAATAGCGGGCTGCTTCTGCGTATAGATCCTGTGCGGCATTCGAGATCACGGTGAGAATCGCGTAGCAGAGAAGAAAACCGGCCAGGCGAGTGTGCGAGATCTGCAGCACGTTGTAATCGCCGATGCCGGGAAGATGGCGGCGCACAGCATAAGCCAGCAGCCCTGAACCAATGATAATGAGGATATCGGCGAATGCCAGCAGGCCGTAGCCGCTGGCCGGCTGCCGTGATGATCGGGGCGGGACACGTTTCGCCGCCAGTTGCGAGAGTTCAATAACCTGGCTGCGTTCCGGGTGCACGTCTTGCGTTGTCGCCACTCAATTCTCCTTCGCTCAGGTTCCTACGGCCTGTAACTGCGTTCCCGATCTTTGCTCCTGCTGCCGCGCCCCGGCCACATGGATGTGAGGCTTTCGCGTATCCCGGAATACACCTTGGAAAGCAGCATACGGCGGGGGTCGTTAACGTTCAACATTTCCCATCTATCCCTTAGCAATATTCCCGCACAGGCCAACAGCATGCTCAAAATAATTGCGATTCCAACAATGATGACTGGCGATGGGGTCTTGCGCTCCGATTCCAAAGGCGGATCGAGTTGCTTGGCAACGGGAATGTCCTTGACCTCCTGGATTCGGGCCATTTCAAGTTGCTGCGTCAGCAATTCATACACGGTCTCGTGGATCTTCGTATTGCGGTACAAGTCTGACCACTGTACTCCCAATACTGGAAGGTTCTTCACCGAAGGATAAGGATTGCTCGGGTCCGGCGCTATCTGAGATGACCTGCCGTTGTTCAGCCGGTTGAGTTCTTTTTCCAATTCATTCACGTGTGCCTGCAGGGATTTAACGCGATAGTTTTCCGGCGTATATGTCTGCTCCAGGGCTTGCAGTTGAGCGCGGTTGGCAATCAATTCTCCCTGCAGGCGGGAAGCAGCCTCCACCGTGACGCGGGTCTGTTCAGGAATATCCAGCGCCATGTTCTTGCTGGCAAACTGGCTGAATTTCTGCTGCGCATCATCCAGCGCCTGCTGTTCTTCCTTCAGCCTCTGCTCCAGGAATTCTCGTTCTTTTGTCGCACTCGAGGTTGAAACCTCTTTCAGCACGTTATTCAGCTCGTCTATGTAGGCGGTAACCACGCCCTGCGCCAGCTTGGGGTCGCGGTCTTTGAAGCTGATGGAAATAACACCGCTCTTTTTGTCTTCTTCTATGGTTGTGCGTGAAAGCAGTTTTTCGCGGGCCGCTTCCTGATACGGAGATCCCCACCGCTTGCGTAAATTAAAGCGCTTGATGATGCGATCATCCACGTTCTGGCTCTGCAGCACCTTCGTGAACAAGGCCCCAGTGCTCTTCAGCCCGAACATGTCGCCCGCCATGCCGGCGAGTCCTGCCAGTCCTGGTGATTTTGAGAGAGTAGGCAGAGCCAGTGCAGCCAGGCCTGCGCCGCTGTTGTTGTCTGGCGGCATCAGTTGCGCAGTGCTCTGGTATTTAGGCAATCTCCAGGCCAGTGGGATGGAAAGCATCACGCCCACCAGGATCCACACCAGGATGCGGCGGCGCTGCATCCACAGCCGGTCTAATGCCTCCGGCCACGTTGACCAATGCACTTCAGGTTCTGCTAGGTCGTGGTCTTCTCTTTCCAATACTTCTCTGGTAGTTTCACTCAGCGGCACGCGGCAGCCTCCGGCAGGTAATTGGGCTGGTCCGCCGCGGTTTGGAGATAATTCATTACTGCTTCAATTCCTTTCCAACTTCGCAGAGTGGAAAAAGTATGTGTACTGCACCTTGGTGTGACGTAAGAAACAGCGCTAAATGTTTACCAGCATAACATCGCTTTCAGATGCCCGGCCCCCGCAGGCGGACGGCACACGTGTTTACTACAATGACACGGCCTCATCCTGAAAGTTCTGTCCCGCTCTGAATAAAGATGCCTTTGCTCCGGCTCTTACCTTAACTCGTTCGTTCGCGCCTGATCTTGAGCCTGGCCTGAGGTGCCGGAAACCCAGTGTTCTCTAGGATATATTACAGGCTTCCTTTCCGCCTGAGGAAACCTTTTGGACAGGGACTCTTAATCACCTGGCTTCCAGGCGGGAAGACAAACGCAGCCCTTCTGCCGTCGTTGATGAGACTACGGCATACGATGGCTCATTCTGGACTGTGCAGTGATGTTGAGGGCTAAAGAAACTCTGCCGATAGACTATTTCGGCTCGGCGGGTTTGTCTTTTTCCTGCTCCTGCTCTTTTTTCTCTTCTTCTTTGCCAGGTGGCTCGTTGTACTGTTTCTTTTGCCCTTCAGCCGTCTTGTCGATGAGTTGAATCTGACGCAGGTTGCGCTCGCGCTCCAGTGACTGCTGGTAGGCCTCTGCTCTCTTCCAGTAGTCCGCCATCTGATCAGGAGGAAGTGTCGGTGCCTCAGTCGTCTGCGCTATAGGTTCGGCGGCCGCTTCGTCTGGTGTTGCGGAATTCTGCTCGTCGCCTCCTGCAACCGGACGTGCCTCGGCGACCAGCGGAACAAGGCTGGTTCTAACCTCGATATGTCCTAAGGTATTCGGATCGTCCGCTGAGCCCATCATGATGTAATCGAGATGCGGACTGCTCAAAAGCTTCACCAGAACTTCTTTTGCGTCCCCCGGCCCCAATTCGATATCCACCTTTTCAGAACCTGCTGCCGGCGCTACCTCGATTTCTATTCCGGTTTTGGCGCTCACTGCGGCCAGCACTGCTTCCAGGGTGGCGTTTTCCGTGGCCAGCGTCAGTTGCCCGTTGCTGTATTCCACGTTGATTTGAGGAGCCGGATTTGCAGTCACAGTGACTACAGGAGTCGCTGGAGTGGGAGGAATGCCGATCACTTCGAGAATGGAAGCCAGAGGATCAGGCGTGTCTGCCGCCTGCGCGGCCACCGTCATCGGCAGTAGCCCCGCAACCAGCAGCATTGCGATTTGTTTACAGTTCAGCATTCGCTTAAAAAAAAGCCGCCCTTTCCGGGCGGCTTGTAATTACCTACGAGTAACAGAACCAAGTCTTCAAAAAATCTGTACAGTGACCATCCCCTGAAAATCTCGCCTCAACGGAGAAGCATCCGGAAGTAGTTGCTCCCCGTCTGAGTAGCGCCAATTCAACGAACGGCATCACTCAATTCTGGGTGCTATTCTCCCTGAACAAGGTTAAGACATCCTTAATCACGCATTAAAGAATTTAATCTTTAATGAATCGAACCCGCCCGCGCTCCCAAAGCTGTCGGAAAATCAACGACCTTGCTCCTCAGAGGCAGAAACACCCAGACGCACGTGCCCTCCCCGGGAGAACTGTTTACCTCGATCGTTCCTTCGTGAGCTTCAGCTATGGAGTGCGCAAAATAAAGTCCCAGACCGCTTCCCTGGACTCCGGATCTTCTGGCTGAAGCCGTCCGGTAGCCGCGCTCAAAGAGGTTCGCCTGCTCTCCCGGAGCCATGCCGCATCCCGTATCGATCACCGAGATCACCGCGAAGCCGTCCTGCTCTTTGAGCATCACATCTACGCGGCCATTCGGGCGGTTGAATTTGATGGCATTGTCAATCAGGTTCAGGAGCAGCCGCCATATCTGGCCTGCATCGACCTGCCCGATCAATTTGTCCTGCACGTTGCCGGAGAGCATCACATTGTGCTCGCTGGCCGTCATTCTCATACCGTCCACAGCCGCCCGCACCAGTTCGCCTAAATCTTCGGTTTCGCGCTGCAACTGGACTCCGCCGGAATCATTGCGCGCTACCGCCAGAAGCTCAGAGACCGTGCGCCCCAGGCGCTTCACCTGTTCCAGTTGCCTGGAGAGAACGTCACGCGCATCAGCCCGCAGGTCGCCTCCGCGTAATGCCTGCTCCGTTTCAGCCCGCAACACGGTCAGCGGCTGGTTCAATTCATGTCTGAGATTGGAAATCGATTCATTCACCCGCTGAAACGATTTCTGGAAGCCCGAGATCATCGTATTCAGCGCGGCGCTGAGCTGCTCCAGTTCATCGCCTGTACTGGATACCGGAAGCCGGCGATCCAGATCACCAGGCGTGATTTGCCGGGCGGCTGCGCTGATTTGTTGCAGAGGACGCAACGCTGCACCCGCCATCAACCAGCAAATCATCCCATGCACAAGAATGATGACCGGAACCAGCAGCAGGATAAGGACAACGAGACGGTGGGAATCTTCCTCAGCGTCGGCCAGTGAAGCGCCGATGCGCATGAGGTAACGCCGGCCCTGCGGTCCAATCACCACAAAATCGAGTACGCGCACGCGGTCGCCGGTACTGCTGAAGGTCTCCCATCCCAAATGCCCGGTCTGCAGGGACTCGCAGGCTACAGAGCTTATCGGACGCTGCAAGGCCGGGAACTCGCCGGAAGCTTCGAGCACCCGTCCTTCAGCGTCCAATATCTGGTAATAGCGGACTAATTTCTCAAACTGCTCCCGCACCTCGGCGTCCGCCTGCTTGTTTAACCACGTGACCCGGTCTTCACGAACCTGCAACATGCTGCGAACGGCAATAGCGCCATTTTGCAATTCCTCATCCACCTCGTCGTAGATTCGCCGCTCCATGAAGGCATAAACGCCCCATGCCACCAGGCACACCAGCACTCCAAACCACATGGTCTGTTTGAGTGCCAGTCTGAAATGTAAACGGCGAGTGCTGTGGAGCTTCATCGTGGTGATGCGAGCATGTATCCAACCCCACGGGCCGTGTGAATCAATGGCTTCTCGAATCCGTGGTCCACCTTGGCCCGCAGATAATTGATATACACATCCACAATGTTGGTTAGGCCTTCAAAGCCCAGGTTCCATACGTGCTCCACCACCATGGTGCGCGTCACCGTTCGACCGGCATTGCGCATCAGGTACTCGAGCACCGCATATTCCCGCTGCGTCAAAGTGATCGGCTTGCCTCCGCGTGTTACCGAGTGCCGCATGCGATCCAGCTCCAGGTCTTCCACGCTTAGCTTGTCGATCAGCTCGTTCGGACGTCGCAACAGCGCGTACACACGGGCCAGCAGTTCTTCGAAGGAGAAAGGCTTAACCAGGTAGTCGTCAGCCCCCGCGTGTAACCCGCACACCCGGTCGGCGACTTCTCCGCGCGCCGTCAACAGAATGGCGCGCACGTTCGAGCCTGACTTGCGCAGTCTCTTCAGTACCGTCAGGCCATCAAGTTTTGGAAGGTTCCAATCAAGAATGATGAGGTCGTAATCAATCTCTGTGGCCAGTTGCAGGCCATCTTCCCCATCGGTGGACTGGTCTACCGCAAAATGGTCGGCTTCAAGGCCTTTGACCAGAATACGTGCAACTTTCGGCTCGTCTTCGATAACAAGAATACGCAAATCCCACCTCCCGCTTGGTGAGAAAACTGCTCATTTGTTAATTGTTGAGGGTCTTAAACTCTGCGGGCCACCGTGGGTGGTGCGCAAAGCTCATCCGTTTTTTCTCGCAGAAGAAATTCCCTGGTGTACTTGCCTCAGTGTCCCTCCCCAGGGCACTTAGGCAGTCCGGAATTAGGGTTTCTTCATAAACTCAACTACTAGTGCCTGGAGAGCTCAATTCGTTTCACTCTCCTCTTACTTTTTTGCGGCGCACTTTATAAGCACTAAGCCAAATTGTGCTCTCGCCCGCCGTCACGCTACGCAGTGACTTTTATTTGAATCCTTTAACCTTAGTACCTGATAACCTGTTGAGGAGTATCCAACGAGGAGCATCTACTCTGGAAACATTCGCAAAATAAATAATGATTTCCGAATTCGTAAAAAATATAGGCAATACTTACGGATATCCACAGGAGGAATTAAATGCGAATTTATTGCACATAAGCCGTTTATTATAAGTATGTTAAACTAATAAAACTTGTTCGATGTGTTTACGAATAAGGAACACACTTGAAGTATTCCCACTTTATTAGATAACGCTTAAGTTTCGGAATGACGTACCGGAAACAGGAAATCTAGAATTGGAAGGGCATGCCCCTTAGTACCCATTTTAAGGAATAAGGACATGTACCAAGGGCGAGCCATAAGGAAGGGCAGGTTAATTCATTAGAGTTATTTAACTGACCGTCCACAGGCGCGGCGCGCCTACATTTTTGGGCGACACGCCATCGCAACCCATAAATTCTGGCATTTGCATGGAAGTCGCGTGTACAAAATTCTTATCAGCTTTTCTCTGTTATTACTAACGATCGAATTCTTCTCTGCTTGCGATGAATTCTCCCGCGCAGCCAAGGGCGCGTGCGGTCCATAAGGAGCAACACACCGCCAAATTCAATACACATCAACTACTTTTGTTATTTCTCTGCGTTCTCTGCGTCCTCTGCGGTTAAAAGGTTTTGGTTGTGGCTTCGCTACGCTGTGTTGAGGGTTTTTGACTCGGTTGGGTTACCTTTGCGGCCTCTCCGGTGAAAATCCGGAAGCACCTGTCCTATAATTTTAGTATCTTGAGGAAATCTGTCCTTATTGCCTCCTTCTTGCTTCTGCTGATGCACTGTGCACCGGCCCAGCAGGCCCAACCTGTTCGGTTCAATCAGATGCTCATGATCATGCCGTTTGAAAATGCTTCCAACGTGCCCGGCATCGATTGGATTGGCGAATCGTTTCCTGAAGTGCTCGGCAGCCGTTTGAATTCCTCTTCACTGTTTCTCATCAGCCGTGATGATCGCATCTACGCGTTCGATCGTCTCGGCATTCCGGCTACCGCCAAGCCATCCCGCGCAACCATTTATGAAATCGCGCAGCAGATTGATGCCGATTATGTGGTGGTCGGCCGCTACAGCTTTGATGGCAACACCTTCACCGCGCGCGCTCACGTCATGGATCTGGGCAAACTTCGCTTGAGCCCTGAGCTGGTCGAATCCGGCCCGCTCACCAGCCTGATCACCATCCAGACGGCGCTCACCTGGGACGTGCTGAACAGCCTCAACCTCACCAGCACCATCTCCAGGCAGCAGTTCATCGCGCAGTTCCCGCCCATCCGCCTCGACGCCCTTGAGAACTACATTCGCGGCATCGTCGCCGGCAACGCCGCGGAGAAACTCAAGTATTTCAAGGAAGCGCTACGCCTGGAACCCAATCACACCCTCGCCATGCTGCAACTGGCCAAGACGTACTACGACAGCCGCGAGTATGAGCAGGCCATCAACTGGTTTTCCAGAATTCCCAACACCGACCGCAATGCAAACGAAGCCCGGTTTTATCTCGGCATGGCCGCCTATTTTTCCGGCCACTATGACAAGGCCGAAGCTGCCTTCAACTTTCTTGCCACCCGGCTGCCACTCACCGAGGTTTACAACAACCTTGGCGTAGTCGCCTCGCGTCGTGGCGACAAGCATGCGCGCAGCTATTTCGAGAAAAGCAGCCAGACCGATCCTAACGATAGCGATTACCGCTTCAATCTTGCCGTCGAACTTTTCCGCGAAGGAGACACCGCCGGAACTGCGCGACAACTGCGTGAGCTGCTCGCGATCCGTCCTGATACTGAAGCCAGGACATTTCTCGATTCCGTAATGGCCGGAACACAATCCAAAGATCATCTGCCTCTGGAGCGGATCAAGCGCAACTATGACGAATCTTCATTCCGCCAGTTGGCTGCAGAGATCGAGAACGCCAACGAGCTTAAGCTGCAGAAAACCGATTCCTCCACGCATGCTGCCTTCCATGTCCAGCGCGGCCGCCAGTTGCTCGACCAGGGCCTGGTCAACGAGGCAGAAAAGGAATTCCGCGAGGCGGTGATTCTCGATCCCGTCAATGCTGATGCTCATTCCGGGCTTGCGCTCGTGCTCGAATCGAACCAGGATGCCAGAGGCGCCCGCAACGAAGCCCGTGTATCCTTGCGACTGAAGCCTTCTGCCGATGCCTATCTGGTGCTGGCGCGTCTCGATCTCACCGACAAGAATCCGGCATCCGCAGAACAGAATGTAGAACACGCATTGGCGCTCGACCCTGCCAATGCTGCTGCAACATCATTGAAACGTGACATCGCGGCCGCCGTCCCGGTCAGGACGCAGCCGCAACCCTGAAGGAGGATTTATGTATCGCCGTATCCGTGTCTCATTCCTGCTTGCACTGGCAGTTTGTTTTGCCTCGTCGGTCTGCCGTGCAGACGTGGTCAAAGTTGTCATCGATGACACCATTCATCCTCTGGTCAGCGAGCACATCGACCGCGCCATTCAGGAAGCCCAGCGCACCCATGCCGAAGCCCTGCTCATCGAAATTCGCACGCCCGGCGGCCTCCTCTACTCCACTCGCGACATTATTCATAGCATCCTCGATTCTCCTGTTCCCGTCCTCATCTACGTAACTCCTTCAGGCAGCACCGCAGCCTCCGCCGGTTTTTTCATCCTTGAATCTGCTGATGTGGCCGCCATGGCCCCGGGGACCAATACCGGCTCTGCCCATCCCGTGCTGGGCGACGGCTCCAGGATGGATCCCGTTATGAGAGACAAGATGGAAAATGACGCCGCCGCCTTCATGCGCTCCTACTCTTCCAAACGTGGACGCAATGCCGAAATCGCCGAGAGCGCCATACGCCAGTCAAAATCTTTCAGCGCCGATGAAGCCCTGGCACAGCATCTGATCGACTACATTGCCAATGATGAAAAAGATCTCTTCCGCCAGGCTGATGGCAAAACCATCACCCGCTTCGACGGCACCAAAGTGGTGCTGCATCTCGCCGGCAAGAATGTGCAGACCTATGACATGACCTTACGCGAGCGCGTCCTTTCCGTGCTCATGGATCCCAATATCACCGCCATTCTCCTGCTCATCGGCGTTTTCGCTCTCTATGCCGAATTCAATCATCCCGGAGCTGTGGTTCCCGGCGTTGTTGGCTTCATTGCCATTCTGCTGGCGTTATTTGCGCTGCACCTGTTGCCCACCCGCTATGCTGCCCTGGCGCTGATCGTTGGAGCATTCATCTTGTTTGCTCTCGAGGCCAAGTACCAGACCCATGGTGTGCTCGGCATCGGCGGCGTAGTCATCTTGTTTCTCGGTGCGCTTCTGCTGGTGGATGGTCCCATACCGGAGATGCGCGTCAAGTGGCTGACCGCTCTCGGCCTCAGTATTCCGCTTGGTGCAATCACCATCTTTCTGATGTCCATTGCATTGAAGGCCCGGCAAAATAAGGTTGTCACCGGCGAGCAGGGCCTGATTGGGGAGGTCGGCGTTGTCCGCGCCCCGCTCACCCCCGTAGGCAAGGTCTTTGTCCACGGCGAGCTCTGGGACGCCATCGGCCCCCATGTAGACATAGGCCAGCCTGTCATTGTTCGTGGCGTGCATGACCTGACCTTGGAAGTGGAACCCGCAAACGTCGCTGCACAGTAACAAATAGCTAAGTTACCTTTGCGGCCTTAGCGTCCTTATCGTGTTTTGTCATTCTGAGGCAAGGTTTTGCGACTGAAGCCGTTTTGTCATTCTGAGGCCGCGTTCTTTCTGACTGAGAACCGTTTTGTCATTCTGAGGCCGCGTTCTTTCTGAATGAGTACCGTTTTTGTCATTCTGAGGCCGCGTTCTTTGCGGCCGAAGAACCTATGCATTTTCTTCCTCTGCGGTCTCTGCGATCTCTGCGGTGAAAGATTTTTGTGTAAGGCTTAATTGCAGCCTTGTAATATTTCCCCTCCTGAAAATTTTCTCTTTCGCTTCTCTCTTCCATGCCATAGAATCCGGTCCGACTCTCACACAAGCTGTACGGAGGCATTGTGGAATACTTTGGCTTTATCGTCGTCGTCATCATCGGACTTTACCTTCTCAGTTCCATCAAGATCCTGAGCGAATACGAACGCGGCGTAATCTTCCGCCTGGGCCGCCTGCTCCAGGACGCCAAAGGTCCCGGCGTGATCCTGGTCTTTGGCCCCATTGACCGCATCGTCCGCGTAGATCTTCGCCAGCAGGCGCTCGAAGTTCCGCCTCAGGACATCATCACCCGTGACAACGTCACCCTGAAGGTAAATGCCGTTGTGTACTGGCGCGTCATCAATGCTCCCCAGGCCATCGTGCAGGTGCAGAACTACTATTACCAGACCCAGCAGTTTGCCCAGACCACGCTGCGCTCCGTGCTCGGCGAAGTGGACCTCGATGAACTGCTGGCCCACCGCGACAAGCTGAACGCCCGCATCCAGAGCATTCTCGACCAGCACACCTCGCCTTACGGCGTAAAGGTCTCCAACGTGGAAGTGAAGCAGGTTGATCTGCCCGAGTCTATGCTCCGTGCCATGGCCAAGCAGGCTGAAGCGGAACGCGAAAAGCGCGCCAAGATCATCCATGCGGAAGGCGAATTCTCAGCCTCCCAGCGCCTGGCTGATGCCGCCCACGTGCTTGCCACCGAACCTATTACCCTGCAGCTCCGCTATCTTCAGACGCTCACTGAGATAGGCGTGGAAAAGAACACCACCATCGTGTTCCCGCTGCCCATGGACTTCCTCTCAACCTTGACCGACGCTCTCAACAAGATTGCCGGCAAGCCACCGCAGAAGTGAAGAAGCTGCCGGGTTGGATGAAATGCTTCGCTGAACCACACTCTCTCCTGCTGTCATGAAATCAAGCAAGCCCAACCGACGCAGGAGGGAGGGCGTAGCGAAGAACCCCGACAATGCCGGTGCGAACCATGCAGCATCAGGGCATTTCCACCAGGCTCCTTTCAAACCTCTGCGATGCAACAACTCCAGGCGAATTCCCGTGTTGTTACTTAAACGAATACCGGGCATTGGCCCTAGTGTGGGCCAATGCAATCTGGGATACGATTGTAAGTAGAAGCCGTCTCATGAATATGCTTTAGCGCATGTGGTGGAAGAGCGGGCATTCATGCCCGCGTTACAGCCACGCACTCCAGGGCTTCAGCCCTGGTGCATTGATGGGAGGAAGTTGTACACGCTGGAGTAATAATGTTCACCACACCCTCTCAGGATACGGAAATCACTTTAGGCACAGGCAAGCTCCTGGGCATTTTCTTTGGACTGGTCATCCTCTGCGCTGTCTTCTTCACTCTGGGTTATATGCTCGGCCATAGCGGCTCGCCCAGCGGCGCCACCACTCTCGTGACCAATGTCCCGAACAGCGGCACTCCTGCGAATAAACCTGCTGCTGGCAGGAACACAGAAGCCGTACCCGCAGCCACGCCCGTAGTGACGCAGCCGGCCGCCGGCACTCCTCCTGATACTTCGGCTGCCACTCCCGCGGCTGACGCGACCAAAACACAGGATCAAAACGATTCCGCCAGGAACACTCCTCCGGAATTCAAAGCTGCCGGTAACGGGACATACATGGTGCAGGTAGCAGCCGTCTCCAAGCAGGAAGACGCGGAAATCCTCGGAGCCGCTCTGAGGAAGAAGCAGTATCCGGTGCTGGTCGTTTCCAACGTGGCGGGTGATTCCCTGTTTCACGTGCAGGTAGGCCCGTTCAACGATCAAAAAGAAGCCGAATCCATGCGCAGCCGTCTCGCCAGCGACGGCTACAACGCCATCGTGAAAGCCAGATAACAGCTTGCCGTTTGGTTGCGGCCTGCCGCGCTATGGTGAAAGGGTTTTTTTATTCCGTTCGCAACGCTCTCATCGGCGAGATCGACGCCGCCCTGCCCGCCGGGATGATCGCCGCCAGAAACGCCGAAACCGACAACGCAATGGTCGCTGCACCCAACGCCGGAGGATCGTAGATCGAAACCCCATAGAGCTGTGCCGAGATCAGCTTGCCTGCGCCCACAGCCAGCGGCAACCCAAGAACGATTCCCGTCAGCACCCGCATCGACGCTCCCCGCAGTACCATCTGCACCACGTTGGCGCGGTCAGCGCCCAGCGCCATGCGGATGCCGATCTCCTGCGTCCGCTGCGCCACCGTGTACGCCGTCACCCCGTAGAGCCCCACCGCCGCCAGCAGCAGCGCCACGATGCCAAACAGGGCGGCGAGTCCGGCCACGGAGCGCTCCTGCTCAAAAGAGTAATCCACCTGCTGTTGCAGCGTTCGCACGTTGTCAATAGTCAGGTTCGGGTCCACCTCTGCCAGCGCCCGCGTAAGCACCGGCTCCAGTGCGCCCGGCGAGGCCTGCGTCACCAGCATGATTCCGCTGATGTAATGCGAGCGCAGCTCAATCTTCTTCAGCAGTGGGTGCGGATAATTCACCGTCTGCATCAGCGGTACATAAAACATGGGGCGTGCCGGCTTGCTCAATTGGAATCCCGCAAACTTGGCGTCGCGCACTACTCCTATGATTCGGAAGGTGCTGGCAAGTTCCGGCAGGTCGATGCCGAAGTGCTGGTCCAGGGGATCTTCATTGCTCTTGAAGAAGCGTTTCACAAAAGCTTCATTCACGATTGCTACCAGTTGCGCCGTCTCGTTGTCCGCGGCAGTGAAGTAACGTCCGCGCACCATCGGCATGCCCAGGTTCTGGAGATAGCTCGCGCTCATCCGGTCCCATGAAGCGCCCGATTCCTCACCCATCTTGGGCTGCGGATGCCCCTGTACCAGAATTCCCTCACCCCAGTTATCGGTGAGCGGGTTGTACATGGCCAGCCCTGCGCCTTGTACTCCCGGCAAACTGCTGAGCCGCTCTTCAAGCTGCCGGTAAATCGACATCAGCTTCGGCAGCGGGTAGCTGGCTGGTGGTTCGTGCAGCGCCACCATGACCCGGTTCTGCACCTGGAATCCGAAATCCTGGTGCTCCAGCTTGTTGAGGCTGCGCGCCAGCATGGTTGCGCCTGACACCAGCACCACCGATAAAGTAGCCTGCACCACCAGCAGCGCTTTGCGCGCGAAGGTTGAGCGGTCGCTGGTGCTCCGGCCCGACCCGCGCAATGTTGCCGCTCCAATGGCAACCACCAGTCCGGCAATCGCCCCGCCAATCGCCAGCAGGATGCTTTCCGTCAGGGCGTAATGAATGATCTGCCGCCGCGAGGCGCCCACCGCCATCCGCACCGCGGTTTGTGTGCGCCGCGCCACTCCGCGCGCCAGCAGCAGGTTGGCTACGTTGGCGCAGGCAATCAGCAGCACCAGCCCGCACACCACCAGCAGGATTTGCAGGCTGCGCCCGTACTCCTCTTTCATCACCGCCACCCCTGCGCCCGCAGGCACCACATTGAGATTCTGCTTGGGAAGCATTCGAACAATGTCCGGCAGCCAGTTGGCAGGATACCCGGAATCATGCTCGATCCATTGCCGCAGAAGCCCCGTCAGGCGCGGTGACATTCCCTGCACTGACGCTCCGGGCTTCAACCGGCCAATCATGCGCAGCCATGCCGAAATGGATTGGTGCAGCAAGGAACTGTCTCCTGCAATCAATGGCTCCTGCTGCAGGGGAACCCATAGATCCGGAGGATCGCTGCGCAGCGTCTCCCCGAAAAATCCCGGCGGCGCAATTCCCACAACTGTGAATGGATGCCCCTCAATCATGAATGTCGAACCCACGACCGCCGGATCGCTGCCATAAACCGTCTGCCAGACATGATGGCTCAACACCGCCACTGGTGTAGACGCGGGCGTGTCATCGGCTGGCGTCAATACCCGTCCGCCAAACGCTCCCACACCCAGTACGGAGAAATAGGTTCCCGTCACATATTCGGTGCGTAGCGTGCGCGCCACCGATTCAACTTTTTCCCGCCTCACGGCCATACGGTTTGGCCCGGCCTGGAATGCCGTCACCTCTTCAAATTCCGGCGTCTCTGCCTTCAGCCGCTCGTACAGAGGATAAGAAAACATCCCCCAGCGATCCTGCGGCCCGCCTTCCACGCAGCAGTCATCGCCTTCGCCCACGCGGTACAGCCGGGCAGGATCAGAAACCGGCAGCGACCGCAGCATCACTGCATGAATGAGCGTGAAAATCGCGGTAGTTCCCCCGATTCCCAGGGCCAGCGTGAGCACCGCCGCACCAGTAAACACAGGCGACAACCTGAACTGCCGCAGGGCATAACGAATATTTCCAACAAGATTCATCTAGACCCCTCTGTTCCTATGAATACGGGGTTAGACGACAAAAGGTTTCAGAAATTAGCAGGAAATTTTCGTGTTGACACATAATGAAAAATCTTACCGCTGATAACGCAGATGACCCTGATTCACACTGATCAATTTTCGTGAAAGAAAAGTCTCACGGGCTTGGCGGCTCTGTTTCAATTCGCCGGCTTTTGTGTTTTCAGGGGGAGGTCTGGCGGAGAATCTCGGCCAAATCGAGATGCTCCATCGGCAGTCCACCATCGCGCCACTGTTTCCAGGGATGTCCGGGCATTTCAGTCAGACAAGGGGTGCCTCCGAATCTCCACTACGTGGAGAGCCCTCGGGATGACGAATCGCATTTACATGTGCGTTGAGAATCCTCGTGTTGTATCATGAAAATCCGCTGCTGTAATACACAAAGGCGAGATGCCCTGATCTCGCCTTCGTGTTTGCGGCAATGCTCTGAGATTTACTATTTGGGAATCTGATTCCCGTGCTCGTCCTTGTCTTCCTGGGCAGGTGTTCCAGCGCCGGGACCGACTCCCTGCTTCCCCGGATGATCGGGAATGAAGACGGTCGCCTCGCCTACGTTGTTGCTGAAATCGGATTCCGGCAACTGGTGGCAGATCGGCTGTCCATCCGTGTCGATCCTCTCCAGGAATCTGCAGGGCTCGCCGGGAGCCGGCTTGAAGGGTGGGTTGACGGTGATGCGAATGATGTACGTTCCCGAAGGGACGGGAGGTTGTCCATCTCCACCATCAAGGATGAAGTACTGTCCACCGAGGAAGAAGCGGTAGGTATCGGCCCAGCCATGGCTGATGCCCTGGTTGCCGGGGATGCCGATGGTTCCGCAATTCCTGAATTGCGGGCTTTGCGGTTGCTGGCCGCTGGTGGCTGTTGGAGCAGGATCGGTATCCAGCATGCAGAAACCCTTCTTGGCCGCCTTCCATACAAAGCCGGTTACGGGATCGATCAGTTCGTACTTGGCATAGTGGCGGAAGTGATAGTGGTGGTGGCAGGTGGCAAATTCAAACAAGCCATCACCGGCAGCGACGTGAGCATTGGGATCACCCACAACGATGTCGGCATTGCCGATGTTGGGTGTTTCCACGGTGAAGCGTATAAGGGTGTGCATTCCAGGGGTAATGCCGCCTTCTTCAACGCTGCACAAAGTGCCATCGAGCTGTTCATCACGCACGACCCACTGTTCACCCAGCAGGTTGCTGTTCACAACCAGATCGGGCAACCCAACGGTATCAGGCTGGCTGCTGGGACTTTGGGGGCTCTGCGCGCTGGCGATCAGCGGCAGCAGCAAAGAGAGGCAGAGAGCAATTATTTTTATAGTCTTCAAGGGAAGTCTCCTTCATTAGACAGGGGAATCCTGTCCAGCGGGGCGAATCTTAATGAGAGTTCCGGTAAAAGGCAAATGTTTATCAGGTAATACACGCCGATTGCCTTGTGACGCTGATCACAGACCGAAGTTCCGCGAGAGCAGAGACTTGAAAGGCAGGCAAATTGCCGCATTCTGTCTGAGCGATTAAACTAATCATGTTGAACTGGACTTGCAAACTCGCTGCTGCCATCCTGGCGCTATCCGTGTTGGCTTCGCCTTTGATGGCCTGCATGGTTCCGGGCGAGACGTTCACCGAATCCGAGCGCGAATGCTGCCGGCATATGGCCGAGCACTGCGGATCGGCAATGATGCCTGATTCGCACTCCTGCTGCAAAGTCACTGTCCGTCATAGCGATTCTTACCTGGCAAACTCCCGCTTTAACGCCGGTATCGCATATTCAGTCACAACGCACGTTACGGGAATGGACGTATGGGCGCCTGCAACTTTCAGCCAGGCGCAGCTTTTCATGCAGGCCCATTCTCCACCTGAATCACCGCCTGAAACCCTCTCTATTCTAAGAATCTAGCCTTGGCTTTCGCTTTCCGGCGCAGGCATACCTGAAGTGTGCTCGCGCATTTGTGTTTCCATTTGGAGGAAAGATGAAAGCCTTTCATTGTTCAGGAATTATTGCGTCCGCATTGGTGCTGATGGCACTCCCAGCTGCGTTTTCACAGAAGCGCATGGAAGGGATGCAGCACCCGCCAGGGGCCACATCCCTGGCCAGCCTGGTGGAAGAAGCTGCTCAAAAGAATCCGCAGATTCTGGCCGCCAGTCATGCCTGGAAAGCCGCCAGTCATGCGCCCGAAAGCGCCGCCGCACTGCCGGATACGCAGGTGATGCTGCAGCACGTATCGGTCGGCAGTCCGCGCCCCTTTGCCGGATATACGAACAGCGACTTCGCCTATCTCGGCCTTGGTATCTCGCAGGAGATTCCTTATCCCGGCAAAAGAAAACTGCGGGCGGAAGTTGCCAGCCGCGAGGCCCAGTCTCTGCATGTACAGCTCGAATCGACCAGCCGCGATGTGCTGGAGCGCATCAAATCAGCCTATTTCCGGCTGGCTTATGTGCAGGAATCGATTCATGTGTTTGAGCATCACGACCAGGTGCTGGGGGAGATGCAGCAGATCGCTGAATCCCGTTACCGCGTAGGTCAGGGAAGCCAGCAGGAGGTTCTGAAAGCGCAGCTTCAGCACACAAAGATCCTGCAGGAAATCACCATGAGCCGCCGCGATGAAGGGCAGCTCGAAGCACAACTCAAGCAGTTGCTCGATCGCCCGCAGGACTCGCCTGATATCGTGGCCGAACCGCTGGCGCAGCGAGTCCAGCCCTATTCCCAATCCCAGCTCCTGCAGCTTATACAGCAGCAGAACCCCCAGGTTCACGCACAGCAGGAAATGCTCAAGCAAACGCAATCCCAGGTGGCGCTGGCACAGAAAGAGTTTCGCCCTGATTTCAACGTGCAATACATGTACCAGAACACCGACCGGAAATTCCGTGATTACTACATACTTACCTTCGGCATCAACCTGCCTAACCGGGGACGGCGGCGGGCCGAACTCGCGGAAGCCCGCGAAAAACAGGAAAGAGCGACCCAGGAAGTGCGAATTGAAACTCAGCGGCAGATGGCCGATCTGCAGGAGCAGTTTGTGGCCGTGCAGACATCCACGGAACAACTGAAGATTTACAAAGAAGGATTGATTCCCCAGGCCGCCGCCACGTTCAGCGCGGCATTGGCTGCTTATCAGACCAACCGGCAGGACTTTCAAACCCTGCTTTCATCGTTTCTTGATGCGCTTGATGTTGATCTTCAGTATCAGCGGGAACTCGCGGACCATGAATCAGGGCTGGCAAAGATTGAAGCACTCACAGGAGTCACACTGCCATGAACACCGAAAAACGCAATTATCGAAATGCTTTCATGCTGGCTCTGCTTGTGAACGTGGTGCTGCTGGCGGTGGCAGGGTTCTGGTGGTGGAAGTCTCACAAGCCCGCGCCTGAGGATAAATCCGTTGCTGCATCCCCCCAAAGCAGCTCTCAAGTGAGCATGAACGCGAATGCCGCGCCCGCATCGGAAACACCTCTGGCCCCGGTACAACTCACTCCGCAGCGCATGCAGAGTATCGGCGTGAAGATCGGCACAGCACAATGGAAAACGGTTGAATCTGAATTGCGCGTTACCGGGAGTGTGGATGCTGATGAGCGCCGCATCTCTTACGTCCAGACCCGCTTCCCCGGCTGGATTCGCAAGGTTTACGCGAATGCTACATATCAGTACATTGGCAAAGGCCAGCCGCTCTTCACCATCTACAGCCCTGACCTGGTTACCACGGAGCAGGAATATCTGCTGGCCAGGAAAAACTCCGAGTCGATGAAAACCAGCACGGTGACCGGAGTAGCCTCGGGCGCACAAACACTGCTGGAAGCGGCGCGGGCACGGCTGGCGCAATGGGAGGTGCCTGCCAGTGAAATCGAGAAGCTGGAAACCACCGGCAGGGTGATTACTGATCTTACTTTCAATTCTCCGGCCTCCGGTTATGTCACAGAAAAAAATGCTCTGCCCAACATGTACGTTCAGCCGGAAACTCGGCTGTACACGGTTGTCGATCTCTCCACTGTCTGGATATATGCGCAGGTCTTTCAGACGGACTTAGGCAGGATCAAGCCGGGAGATGCCGCCGAAGTTACCATAGATGCTTATCCCGGCAAGACCTTTCGCGGAAGAGTTGAAACCATTCTGCCGCAGGTAGACATGAATACCCGCACAGCGCGGGTGCGTCTGGTGTTCGCGAACCCTGGCTTGAAACTGACTCCCGGCATGTATGTCAACGTGCTGATGAAACTTCCGCTGGGACGGCAGTTGGTTGTGCCGGCCTCCGCGGTCTTTCATTCAGGCACGCGGCAGGTGGTCTTCATCAGCCATGGAACCGGACAGTTTGAGCCACGGGAGGTACAAACTGGCCTGCAGGTGGGCGAGCAGGTGGTGATCACGAAAGGCATTCAGGCCGGAGATGCTCTTGCTACTTCAGCGAATTTCCTGATCGATTCAGAAAGCCAGTTGCAGGCCGCCGCAGGAGCGTTCATTCCACCACCGCCGGGTGCTGGCGGAGCCGCCGCCATGAATGCGGCCACCGCCGATGTGACGCTTACCACCGAACCTTCGCCACCGCACAAAGGCGAGAATGTCTTCCGCATAAAACTTTTAGACAACAACGGCTCGCCAATTACCGGCGCACAGGTGACCGTCACTTTCTTCATGCCCGCCATGCCCGCTATGGGAATGAGCGCCATGAAAACTGTGGTGAATTGTTCGGATAAAGGCAACGGAATTTACGAAGGCAGCGGAGAACTAGAGTCGGGTGGAACCTGGCAGGTCACCATCACAGCCCAGCAGAACGGACGTACCCTTGCCGGCAAACAATTGAACGTAAATGCAACGGGAGGCATGTGAGATGATCTCCCGAATTATTGAATGGTGCGCAGAAAACCGCTTTCTGGTTTTCGCCGGAACCCTTGCGGTTGTGCTGGCGGGAATCTGGTCCATCAGCAATATTCCACTGGATGCTCTGCCCGACATATCCGACGTGCAGGTGATCATCCATACCAACTGGGAAGGCCAACCGCCGAACATCATTGAAGACCAGGTCACCTACCCCATCGTGACCGCGTTGCTGGCCGCGCCGCGAGTGAAAGCGGTGCGCGGGCAGACGATGCTGAACGACTCTTACGTGTTTGTAGTTTTTGAGGATGGCACCGACATGTATTGGGCCCGCTCCCGCGTGCTGGAGTACATGCAGCAAATCCGGGGGAGACTGCCGCAGAGCGTGAGTCCGATGATTGGCCCGGATGCCACCGGCGCCGGATGGGTCTATGAATACGCTTTGGTGGATCACACTCACCGCTACAGCCTCGCCGATCTGCGCAGCCTTCAGGACTGGCATCTGCGCTACGATCTGGCAACTGTGCCCGGCGTGGCGGAAGTGGCAACCATCGGCGGGTTTGTACGCCAGTACCAGGTGAAACTCGACCCCAACAAACTGCTGGCCTATGGCATACCGCTCTCAGTAGTTCTCGACCGTGTGAAATCGAGCACCAATGAGGTCGGTGGGCGGGTGATGGAACTTGCAGGAACGCGTTACATGATTCGCGGCCTGGGTTATCTGCGCAGCTTGTCTGATTTAGAGAATGTTCCTGTCACTGTCAAAAATGGAACGCCTGTTTTGCTGAAAGACCTAGGCAATGTTTCCTTCGGCCCGGACATCCGCGAAGGCGTGGCCGAATGGCAGGGAGAGGGTGAAACCGTCGGCGGCATCGTGATCATGCGCTATGGACTCAATGCGCTCAACGTGATCAATGGCGTCAAGAAAAAGCTGGCTGAGATTCAAAAAACACTGCCGCCGCCTATTGCAGTCATCGGTTCTTTTATTCCCATGTATTACCTGCATGTGAGTTCCAACATCATGTCACTCGGCGGGCTGGCACTGGCCATTGGAGTACTCGTGGATGCGGCCATCGTGATGGTCGAGAATGGTTACAGGCACTTATCCGAAAGTGGCGTTGTTCCCGATGCGGAACGCCGCCGCATTCTGATTGCCGCCGCTAAGCAGGTTGGCCCTGCATTGTTCTTTTCACTGCTTATTATCGTGGTCTCATTTCTGCCGGTGTTCCTGCTGGAAGCACAGGAAGGACGCATGTTCCGGCCCCTGGCCTGGACAAAATCGCTGGCTGTAGCATTTTCTTCCTTACTAGCGATCACCCTTGTTCCCGTCCTGATGGTGTTATTCATCCGGGGCAAGCTTCACCCTGAATCCAGTAACCCTGCCGCCAGCGCAACCAAGGCTATCTATCTTCCGGTGCTGAAGTTCTGCCTGCGCCATAAAACCCTCACGCTGGTGTTGAACCTGCTTTTCCTCGTACTGACTTTTCCTCTGGCGTGGAAGCTGGGCAGCCAATTCATGCCCGCGCTTTACGAAGGCTCTTCTCTATACATGCCGACCGCATTACCGGGCATCGCCATTACGGATGCTACGCAACTCCTGCAGGAGCAGGACCGCATCATCCATTCATTCCCGGAGGTGGAGACGGTGTTCGGCACAGTTGGGCGTTCCGACAGTTCGACTGACAATGCTCCGCTCGATATGTATGACACCACCATCATGCTCAAGCCGCGGGAGAAATGGCGCAGCGGAATGACCTATGAGAAGTTGATTCAGGAGATGGACCAGAAACTCCAGTTCCCAGGCCTCTCCAACACCTGGACCATGCCGGTGCAGAACCGCCTTGATATGGCATTAACGGGCATTAAGACACCCATCGGCATGAAGATACAAGGCCCGTCTCTGGATGGCATTCAGGAAATGGGCGCAAAAATTCAGCAGATCATCGCCGGAATGCCGCAGGTTCGTTCCCTGTTTGCCGAGCGTGTTTCCCAGGGGTTCTACCTCAACGTAGAAGTGAATCGTGCCGAAGCTGCTCGCTATGGGTTGACAGTAGCCGATGTGCAGCAGGCCGTCTCTTCCGGCATTGGCGGAATGAACATGACGGAGAACGTTGAAGGCCGCGAGCGATATCCCGTCAATGTCCGTTATGAGCGCGATTTTCGCGACGACATCGGCTCACTGAATCGGGTATTACTGGCTACACCTTCAGGCGGACAGATTCCGATTGAACAGGTGGCAAAAATTTCAATCTCTCGCGGGCCGGCGATGATCCGCGATGAAGATGGACAACTCACAGGCTATGTTTACCTCGACTTGAATACCAAAGACTACGGAGGCTTTGTTGAGCAAGCCGGCCGGCTGTTGCGTGATAACCTGAAGATGCAGCCAGGATTTGCTTTTCACTGGTCAGGCGAGTACGAATTTGAACTCCGGGCGAAAGAGCGCCTGAAGGTCATTCTGCCCATTGTATTTGCCGCCATTTTCTTCCTGCTTTACATGGTTTTTCATTCAGTCGCAGAAGCCCTTGTCCTGATCTTCCCCACTTTTTATGCGATGACCGGCGGGCTGCTTCTGCAATGGATAATGGGATACAACTTCAGTGTGGCCGTGTGGGTAGGTTATATCGCCCTGTTTGGTATTGCCGTAGAAACCGGGGTGGTCATGGTGATCTACCTGCACGAGGCGCTTGATAAGCGTCTACATTCCGATGCAGTATTGACCAGCCAGGATATTGAAGAGGCAACCATTGAGGGCGCAGTACAAAGACTTCGACCTAAGCTAATGACAGTCACGGCGGTGCTTGCCAGCCTCATTCCTATTTTGTGGGAAACAGGCATCGGCTCAGACGTGATGAAACCGATCGCCGCACCCATTGTGGGTGGCATGATTACCTCAACCATCCATGTGCTCATTCTGGTTCCCGTGTTTTTTGTGCTGATGAAAGAAAGGGCCCTGAAACGGGGAACCTTGCAACCACAACAATCTCAGGCCAAAGCCTGAAGATTTTCAAAGGGAGAAAAGTAATGTCGAAAAAAGCGATTCTGATGATTCTGTTACTGCTGGGCGTTGCCAGTGTGCCATCTTCCGCGGCGGATAACAAGCCAACGACTAAGACGCTGACCGGTGTTATCAGCGATTCCATGTGCGGAGCGAAGCACATGGCGAAGGATAAGAGCGCAGCCGACTGTACACGCGAATGTGTGAAGAGTGGTTCAGACTATGCTCTTGTTGTTGGCGAGAAGGTCTATACGCTGAAGGGCAATGCTGCCGATCTGGATAAGTATGCCGGAGAGCAAGTGACGGTGAAAGGGACGGTAAGCGGCAACACCATCACTGCCGAGTCAGTAACGGCGGCCAAAGGAAGCAAGTAGTCCTGATTTATGCAGGCATACGGATTTTCTTTGACTGGCGCAACGTCCGAAACGTAATCGAATAGCGCGTCTCTTCTACCGGCGTGATGCTGTGCTGGAATTGCCATCTGGCTTTGCCCTGGATCACATAGATGGAGCGGGGTTCCAATACCAGGTAGATGATCCTTCCCTTCTCCTTTGTAGGGCTTGAGGCGCATGCGGCAGGTGCTGGCCAGGGAGACGCCAATTACGATCTCGAATTGCGGGGCGTCGCGGTGCCAGCCTATGGGAGCGCCGGGCGGGTATTCGGTCACAATGCATTCCACCAATGCCTCCGGCGGTATTCCAGCGAACTGGGCGGCGCGCTCACGGCAAGGGAGCAGGTAATCCGGGAACTCCTCGGTGGCAGTGGCCTTGCGCGTGGAGAAGTCATATTCCATGCCGTACTCCACGATGCGGCGTCTGGCGGTGTAGCCGTGGAAATCAAAGTTCTCGAAATTCAAAGAGCGAATGGTTTGCAGCAGTTCGGATTCCTCATGTTCGCTGAGGAAATCTGGCTGGTAGAGAAAGCCTTCAGGGAGTTCGGCCAGGAGGACGGGACGGCGGGGAGGCACGTTGTATTAGATGCAGAGATAATTGGGAATGGGTGAATGCGTGAATGCGTGAATGGGTGAATGGGTAATTTGGTAAATGAGTAAATGAAAGGCAAAACCCTTATCACTTGTCATCTTGAGCGCAGCGCCTGAATATCATCATCTCTACAACAAGACTCTGTGGCGCGCAGCGAAAGACCCCGAGGATGCTTAAGCCACGGTGCAGCGGCAAGGCATTTCAACGAAAATGCATCGTGAAAACGCCTTGATGCGGCATGGTGGCGTAAGCATCCGCGGGATCCTTACGCTTCGCGCCACCGCATTTCATGGATTGAGGCACATCGAAGCGCGAAGCTCAGGATGACAGAAGGGAGGGTGTGGCTCTTATCAAGAGATTCTTCGCTACATCTTGGTGCCCATCGGCCCGCCTTCGTTCTTTACGGCGGCTTCGGCGGCCTGGAAGCCAATCTTGGAATGGGTGCCGTCACAGAACGGCTTATTCACAGAAGCGCCGCAGCGGCACAGGGCCACGGCCTGCTTGCCGGTGAGGTCGTATTTGTTGCCGTCGGCATCGGTGAGTTCAAGTTCGTTGAGATCGCCTGAGACCAGATAAGGGCCATTCTTGCGGATCGTGACTTTGAGCGGCATAAGTTCCTCCGGGAGACTTCATCAAGCAATTTACCGCAAAGGACGCGAAGGACGCAAAGCCAGTGGGTAAATGGGTAATTTGGTAAATGGGTAAATGAAATTCGTTGATAAATCCGGGCCTTAAATTTACCCATTTGCCAATTTACTTATTTACCTATTCTCCTCTGCGCTCTCTGCGGCCTCTGCGTTGAAAGGGTTCTTACCGTTTCTTGAAAGCGATGTTGACTAGGAGCTTTTCGCCTTCGATATCGACAACATTGCAGAACGTCCGGTCGCCGCGGCGGGTGAAATCTAAACCTACGCGGCTGCCGCCGATGCGCAGATTGCGGATGTTCAGATGATCGAGCCAATTGGGCAGCGTGGGATTCACGATGTTCAATTCTTTGCGGTGGGCACTGGGACGAATTCCGAGAACCGAGGTCAGCAGCAGAAAGCTGGCTCCTGAGGCCCAGGCCTGGGGCGAGCAGGAGACCGGGTACTGCACCGGCTTGTCATGCTCGCGGCGCTCGATGCCGCAGAAGAGTTCAGGCAGGCGGTAGTCGCGGAAATTGAGCGCCGCCTGCACCAATCCGGTGAAGAGCTTCAAGGCACAGTCGCGAAATTCATAGAGCGCCATGCCGTGAGCGGCGATGGAATTGTCATGCGGCCAGATTGAGCCACGGTGATAGCTCAGTGGATTGAAGACTCGTTCGCTCTGGGCCATGGTGCGCCATCCCCATCCACTGAACATATCGGGCTGCATGAAGCGCTGTGTCACAGAGCGGGCGCGCTCCTGCGGCAGCATGCGGGTAAACAGCAGATGTCCGGGATTGGATGAAATCACCTGAAGCTGGCGTTTCTCACGATCGAGGGCCATGGCGTAGAAGCCGTGCTGCGGCATCCAGAAAGCTTTCTCGAAACGTTTGGCCATGTCATTGGCGTCCTTCTTGCAGCGGTCGGCGGTGGCGGTGTCGCCAAAAGATCGCAGCAGCGAGGCCATGCGGTACTTGGCTTCGTAGACGTATCCCTGCACTTCACACAAGGCGATGGGGGACTTGGCCACTTGGCCGTCGCGGTGCATGTTGGCGTCCCAGGAATCTTTCCATCCCTGGTTGGCAAGACCTTTGGGGGAGCGGCGCTGAAACTCGATGAAACCATCTCCATCGAGATCGCCGTACTCGTCAATCCAGTTGAGCGCGCGATAAGCGTGCGGGAGCATGTCTTTGACGAGCTGTTCGTCCGACGTCCAATTGAAGGTTTCGCTCAGCAGGATGAGCCACAGCGGGGTGGCATCCACCGATCCGTAATACGGGCCGAAGGGCATCTCGCCGGAGCGGGTCATCTCGCCTTCACGGTACTCATGCAGGATCTTTCCCGGCTCTTCATCGCGCCAGTCATTTTGTTCCTTGCCCTGGTGGCGGGCGAGCACGCGCAGGGTCTCGCCGGCAAGCTGCGGATTCAGCAGCAGCGACTGGAAGGCCGCAATGATGGAGTCACGACCGAACATGGTGGCAAACCACGGAATGCCGGCGGCGATCACGTGCTCTTTGCCATCAGGAATCTGCAGGGCGTGGAAGTCGCCGACGCAGGTGCCCATCATCTGGTCGAAGATGCGGTTGCTCGATTCGAAATGCGTGGAGTGCGATTCCCATTCGTTAAAAGCTTCGCGACGGGCGCGCAGGCTGTAGCCGAAATCGATGCGTCCGGCGCGCGAGCGCTTATCTTCGACCAGCGGCGTGATGGTGGTCTGGATGTGAAAGCGCTTGAAGGGCGGCAGCTTCAGCTTCCAGCGGGCGGTGGTGCCGTTCACTTCATCCGGCGGCGGGGAGAGATGGATGGAGGTCTCGCGGGCCACGCCGTCGCGGCCACGGTAAAAGAAAAGGATGCAATCGCGCTGCGCGACAGGTTTGTAATAGTGGCCGAGTTCCTGGCGGGCGACGCCGCGCACCTGGAAGACGTCCATGTAGTCGGCCTCGTAAGCCAGCTCGATGGCCAGCTCCAGTTCCTGGAAATTGAAGTTCTCGAAGGTCAGGTAATCGTAGAGAATTTCAGAGTGGAGAAGCTGCTCACGCCGGATGTGCACCGTGTTCTCGGGAATCTCATAGGTATCGCGCAGCGTGCTCTGGCCGGTGGTCAGCTCGATCTGCGAAGCGAAGGTCTGCTCGGTGCTCGATGACAGCACTACGGTGCGGTAACCATCGACGCGCAACTCCAGGCGGCTGAGAAAGCGCGTGTCATTGTGGAAGAAGCCCACGTCGGGAGCGCCCGGAGGCATGATGTCTCCGGAGAAATTGGTGGAGAGAAAGGTCTTGCCGTCGATGAGAGTGAGGTTGTTGACCTTGCGCGGCTCGGTATTGTGGTAGGCGACGCGAGGCTCCGGGTAGGGCGCCGGAATCTCGACAAGATCGTGCTGGGGGACAATCAGTTTCGCGCTCACCTCTTAGGTTCCCTCTTGCGAATAATCGAACTACACAGACGTCTGGAAATTATTTTGCCCACTACGCGGGTTTGATTCATTCAAGTCCGGCGCTTCCACCTCATTATGCGACGATGCGTTCGGCTTCCTCTTCGCTTTCATCGGAAGCGGCGATTTCCATATACAACTGGATGTATTTGTTCACCATGCGATTGAGCGAGAAGTTTTCTTCCACGTACTGCCGGACCGCCCTGGGATTAAGATCAAGATTCTTGGCGCTGTTTGCCAACTCGTCTACAGAAGAATTCACATATCCGCTGACGCCTTCTTTCACGATCTCGGCCACCGAGCCGCCCGGCATGGCCAGCACCGGAGTACCGCAGGCCATCGATTCGATCAGCACCAGTCCGAAGGGCTCGTCCCACTGGATAGGAAAGAGCATGGCCAGGGAGTTTCCCAAAAGACCGTTCTTCTCTTCGATGCCGACTTCGCCCACATACTCGATGAACTTTCCATCCACGTGGGGCTTAACTTCATTCTCCCAGTAGTCCTGATAGATAGGCTGAATTTCGCCTGCGATCTTGAGCGGAATGCCGGATTTCTTTGCGATCTCAATGGCCAGATGCGTGCCCTTGGGAGGAGCAATGCGTCCGAGGAACGTCAGGTATTGCTGCTTCTCTTCGTGCAGCTCGTAGAGACTGGGATCGATGCCATGATGAACGGTGCGCATCTTTGACATGGGCAACTTGAACCGCTGAAAGTCACTGATGGTCACGTAAAAGACTTCGGGAAAAGTTTCGTAATATTCTGCAAGTTCCGGCTGGAAATCGTGATGAACGGTGTAGACAAACGGAGCATCTACAAACCGGGAGAAGCTCAGGCTGGGTGCGGTGGTTACGTGGATGAGATCGAATTGGCGGCTGGCCGCATCTTTGACCGCCCATGAAGAATGAGTCATGGTCCGCAAGGTGGTTTCCATCTCCGTTCGCAGCGGCCACTGCTCTTTCTTAAATAGGTAACGGATATCCACAGGCACAGTGGATTCACCATTGGTATAGAGCGTTATATCAATTCCCTTTTCTTTCAGGCCGACTGCCAGTTCGGCAATGAATAATTCCGTTCCTCCATATTTCTTGGGCGGCACTGCGATAAACGGAGGGGCAATCAGGGCAATTCTCATAGATAAAATATGAAGGCTAACCTTAGTACAGATGCAGAATCGAGAGCTGGCGATTGAGGGAAAGAATCTTAGTCCGTTTCATCAGGTTTACCGAGAAACCAGGCAAGGAAACCTTATCGCTGATGACGCTGATGACGTCGATAAACACTGATTTACGTCGATAAAATCAACCACAGAATTATGCCGTAACGTTGGTTTCTTTATCACGTTTCATTGTGGCCTCTACAATTTGCTCGAATTCGTGGGCGCGGACTGCGCTGGTGTGCGCGGCGAGCACGCGCTGCTGTGCTGCTCGGCCGATCTTCTTCAGCTCTGCATCGTCATAGCCGGTAATGTAGCGTTCCACGTCATCACTGCCCACCGGCAGCAGAATTTCTTTTCCGGGGACCAAGAACGTATCGAGTCCCGGCCAGTTATCCGAAACGATGCTGGCGGCGCAGGCGGCAGCTTCAAACAGGCGCACCGAGGGAGAATATCCAGCCATCACCATATCGCGGCGAGTCACATTCAGCGTGAGCCGCGAAGAGCAATAGAATTCGGCATGATGACGCGGGTTCAGATGGATGATGCGCTCGACGTTCGCCGGCCACTCGACTGCATCGGGATATTGGGGCCCGGCGACGATAAATTTTCTCTGCGGCAACTTGCGCGCTGGAACACACAGCAGCTCTTCGATCTTGGGCTGGCGGTCGGCGGCGTAGGTGCCCATGTAGCTCAGGTCGCAGACGAACTCCGGATTGGGAGGCAGTTCGCGATACTTGTGCGGATCGAAAGAACAATAGAGAGGCACGGCCAGCGGCGTTCCGAATTTCACCATCAGTTCCTGCAACGTGGGACCACCGGTAAAGCTGAAGTAGATATCCAGTTCGGGCAGGTGGCGCTTCAGCAGGTAATCGGTCTTGCCCTGCTCGCGCAATGCGGCAACGGTGATAGGCGTATCGATATCGTAGAAAGCTTTGACTGGAACATTGGAGTCGAGCACTTCATCCAGGGCGGCGATGCCATCAGGGAAATAGGAGCCGACCACGGCGACATCGCTGTCTTTGAGTTCAGCGCGTACCGAGGGCAGAATCTCCTGCCAGCTTTCGAAGATGCGGGTATCGCAGTAAGGTGGATGGGGAAGATCACGATTGTTCTGGTACCACTCCACATTGCGTTCGAAGAAGACGATGCGGTGTCCGCGATTATGCAGGGCATTGCAAAGAGCACGGAAGGTGGTAGCGTGTCCGTTGCCCCAGGAGGAAGTGATCGACAATCCGAAAATGGTGATCTTCATGGGTTCAGACCCTCGCAGAAAGCCCACCACGGAGACACGGAGGCGCGGAGGCACGGAGAAAAGACGAGGTCATAAATGCGCTTAATCGAATCATTGCATTTCTCCGTGTTTCTCAATGTCTCTGTGACTCCGTGGTGCGATTTTATTCACGCTGCGGATTGTGCGGCGAGAGCGTTGGCTACGATGCTATCGAATTCACGGGCGCGCAGTGCATAGGTATGCTCGTGCAGGGCGCGCTGGCGCATGTTTTCGCCAATCTGTTTTGCCTGTCCTGCCGAAATTGTCCGCAGGTAATGCACAATCTGCCCGGCGTTGCCGGCTACCAGGATTTCTCTTTCCGGCTTGAAAAAAGTCTCGATGCCGGTCCACTGGTCGGTAATCAGGCAGGCTCCGGCTCCAGCGGCCTCGAAGACCCGCGTCGGCGGCGAGAAGCCCACTCCGGCCATGGAGTCGCGGTTGATATTGAGCACCATGCGCGCAGAGCAGTTCACGCGATTATGATCTCCGGTGCCTACGTGGCCGATCCAGCGGACATTCTTCGGCATCGGCTTGTTGGCCCAGCCTTCACCGCCTAAGGCAAACTGGAATTCGGGAGCGAGTTCGGCGGCCCGCAGGAAAAAGTCTTCCACCCGACGCTCGCGGTCCGGCAGTCGGTTGCCGACGAATACCAGATCGCACTGCAATGACTCGTCTGCCGGAACCGGATGATGTGTTTCCGGATCGAGGGCGTTATAAATCGGGTGGCAGTTTTGTGCGCCCAGCCTGCGATAGTGTTCGATCACCGGCGGACCGCCGCCGTAAGTAAAGATGAAGTCGTATTGTGGAATTAGCTTGCGGAAAGGATCACGCAGGTTCTGTTCCACGCGTGCCAGGGTGGCGGGGGCGTCGACATCCCAGAAGGCGACCTTGGTTTTGTCGGAGCGGCAGTCGAGCACGCCCGCTTCCAGCTCCTGGTCGAAAACACCAACGCCGCTGTGCTTGATGACCAGATCGCAATAGCAGGCTTCCGAGAGCAGGCTGGGAAGATCCGCTTCCGTCTTATAGACGATGGAGCGGACGTAAGAGAAGTCGCCGCTATCACGTTTTTGCTGTCGGCCGTAAGCGTCGGGCTCGGCGAAGGTAATCTGGTGGCCGAGGGCGTTGAGTTGTTTGTAGATGCCACGGTAGTAGGTTGCGGCCCCGTTCCAGTAGGAAGAGGTGATGGAGGAGCCGAAAACGAAGATGTTGTAGGTCATGTGAGCTCGCAGGGGCTAAAGCCCAAAATTCCAAATGAATGAAAGCTTTTCGGCACGAGTGCCCTGATACAAACCGTTTTGCAAAGGAACGTCAACAGCATGGATCAACCTCAAAATGATTCATAAACCAACATTCATGCGGCGCGTTCCTGTGCAATTTCTTCGCAGATCGAGATGAGCTGCTGGGCGCGGTGGGCGCAGGTGTGGCGCTCGCGGATAGTTTTCAATCCGTGGGCAGCCAGTTGTTTACGCGCCTTTTCATCGCGGAGCAGTTCCGCCAGTACCGCCTGCATCTCCTTGCCATCGTTTACGATCAGGTAATCCTGTCCGGGGGTGAAGAGGTGCTCCTCATCATTCCAGGGGGAGCAGACCAGCGGAATACCACAGGCCAGCGCCTCAAAAACCCGGATCGTCGGTATCCCTCTCAGCCCGTTGGCATATTGCCGCCGGGGCACATGCACTGTCACAGCGCTATGGGCATAGACTTCCGGAGAAAACAGGTTAGGCAGGTAGCCGCGATAGTGAATTCCCGCCTGCTGGAGTTTTTCCAGCGCCCCATCAGGATAACGGACGCCATGCACGACGATCTGGCGGCCGGGAAGAGCGGCAGCCGGACCAATCAGGAATTCCTCCAGCTCGCGCGTGCGTTCATCGTCGCCCCAATTGCCGATCCAGACCACGTCGATTTCCTTGCGGCGATGAATGGGTTTGAAGGCTTCTACATCGGCGGCCTCATGGAAGGTCCAGACGCGCGGCACGCCGAAACCATCGGCATAGATGCGGCGGATGGCTTCACCGAAGGCCAGCACGCCATCCACCAGGTGCAGATGAAACCTGAGTATCTCTCCGGCGCTCGTATAGGCCCGGTGATGGCTGTCATGGAACAAGGCCAGGAACTTGTAGCGCGACTTGAAGGCCAGAATGCTGTTGATCACGAAGGGATCGTTCCACTCGTGTAGCAGGACGACATCGACTTCCTTCAATTCCTGCTCCAGGAATTCCTGAAGGTTTTCCTTGGATTTGTAGAATCGGATGTCGAGTTCGGGATAGATGCGGCGGAAATGATCGATGGCCTCGATGGCGCGCTCGCCTTCATGGCGCATCAGGTTGGTGAGCGACCACGAGCCGAGTTCTTCATAGCAGGTCACGCGGTTTCCCATGCGCATGAGTTCGCGCACCAGGCCGCGCAGGAAGTGGGCGTTGCCGTGGTTCCAGTCGGAAACCAGGGAGTGGGCGAATAAAGCAATATTTAACTTCTGTTTCATGCCGGCAGTGCATTCACAGGTACAAGAGTCTGATAAAAGTTCAGGTAATCATCGATCATGCGTTCGGAGTTGAAGCGCTCCAGGGCGTGTTTATAGGCCACATCTGCATAATGCCGGCGCAGCTCACAGTCATTCACCAACTGCGTTACCGCTTCTTTCAGGCTGACGGCATCATCATTGCGGAAAAAGAGAGCAGCGCCATTCCACAGCTCACGAAATGAAGGAATGTCACTGGCGACAATGGCGCAGCGCGATAACCCCGCTTCCACCGGGGCCAGGCCAAAGGGTTCATAGCGTGATGTAGCTGCGTAAATGGCAGCCCGGGCGAAAAACTGGCTCAATTGGTTCTCACTCTGCGGAGGCTCAAATTGCACTCCGGCCCTGCTTGGGATTCCGGTAAAAGCATTCCCCTGCGATTCCGGGTGCCGGTCATTGCCGATGATGCAGATCGGCAGCGGCATCTCTTCACGCAGGAGCATGGCCGCGTTCTTGCCTGCGTCCCAGAGCCTGCCTACACTC
>QHVI01000131.1 GCA_003223515.1 Candidatus Angelobacter sp. Gp1-AA117 | reverse complement strand
GGTTCACTTGCGTTACGGCTCACAGGCTTGCCGCACGAGGCTTCACCGGAAGAATCGCTCCTTCCTGCGCTCGTTGGGCTACTTGTCGAATAGGCAATTTACAAGGTGAACTCCTTTCAGTTCACAAGATCAGGCAGACTTCGCCTGGCGCTCCGAATGACGCGAATAGCGCAATAGCGCGAATTTACGCGAATTTTTTACGTGCAAGTTTCGCTGATAATTCTTCGCACCTTGAGACGAATTTGATTATTAGCAATGCAGAGGACGCAAAGGACGCAGAGGTAACAAAAGTAGTTTGGACTGCACTGATGTGTATTATTGGTACAGATCGACACAGATAAAAGCGAACCTTATTGAGGTGAAATCTCGCGCGCTCTGGCTGTTGTTCCGATCCTGTCTCGAACAAATCCAACGATTTCACTGGTCACATAATTCGGTGGCTCAATGCAAAAGAATGGCCGTTCTGCCACAGGCTTGAGCGAAACGGAATTCCACCTGGGAACAGAACCGTTGCGATGCAGTAGGACCGCATCTGCCCGGTCGAGAAATTCACGCGCAGAATCTTTGAAATCAGCGTTGTCCGCATCCAGCACAGTAAGGTAAAGATCAGGACGAAGGAACCGGATCACGCTGTTGGATTCCATGATCACGTTCTCTGCCTCGGCAATCTTACGGCGGATATCGGGCATGGCTTCTGCCAGCATTCCCTGGCGCGTCCGTACCCACAAGGAACGCTTCGCCCCAGCGACCAGAAAACGCGATGTATCGGTTTCGCCGCTGCGGTCGAGTTCTTCAGTGATAGCGCGCGTGTGATCGTCAGTCACGCAATCGCAGGGCTCCCCATTGGCTGAGCAGATGCCGTGGCCATATTGAGTGATTTTCAGCGCGGTCCAGTTGAATTCCGGCAAAGCAGCAATCAGACCGGCAACCACACTGGTCTTGCCTACACTGCGCGAATGCCCGCCAACCACGACAATAGCCATACTGGTATTGTCTCACTTCGCACAAAATTCCTGCCTGCATGTTTTGGCGCTACGCTGCTCTTTCCGTGCGAATTCCATCCTCCAGCCCGATCTTGGCATACGCCATATTCAACACCTGCTGACTGACCAGGTTCAGGAACAGGTCGGTAATCTGCAGCACTGTGTTCACATCTTCCTCGGGTACGCCTGCTTCTTCCAGTGATGTGGGGGTGAGTTGGAGAGGCTCCGGCATCTCGGCGGCAAAGGCAAGGGCCGATTCGCGCAAAGCCACGCGGTGGTGCTCATAGAGCGCGGTTTTGAAGATGGGCTTCAAAGTATCCCAGTATGTCTTGAGGAAATCCGGCCAGCGACCGAAATTGATATAGCAGGTGGCAAGAAAAGGCATTCCCAGAGTGCGCTTCATGTCCTCGTAAATCTTGCGTGTAGGCGGCGGGGCCAGCTCTTCTTCCACCAGGATGGGATTTCCCTTGTAGACCGGATGAATAGCAGGCTTCGTTCCCTTCCTCTGCGGACCTCCGGGATTTTCAAAGGCTTGCACCAGCAGGGCACAGATGAGCAGCAGCGCCGGATAATTGTAGTGATAAAGATTCACCACTTCGTCAAGTTCCTGCTGCGCGCCCGCGCTGAAATTCATTTCGGCCACCTTCCTGCGCAGATCAGGTATCGAAAAGTAATTATGAACGCGTGTGTACGCCTCAGCCCCAAGACGCTCGCTGAACGAGAAGAACTCCTGGGTTTCCAGTGCTGGTTTGAGTGCCCTCCAGAAAAGATCAAGAAACTCGGGAAACGAAGCAAATGTCTGAAAAATCACATTCACGTGCGGGATGCCCAGCGCCTCGCGTATCTCCCCAAAAATCTCCGCAATCCGGCCTTCAGCTTCATGTTCCCGAACCAGATGGAGCTTGTGCTTCCTGAAAGGCATATTCATTCGATGAAAATGGCGGGCCTAAGGTTATCGGCGGGGAAGCAGTGTTGAAAGGTCACACTCAAGCTGATTTCACCGCAAAGGACGCGAAGGACGCAAAGGAATCAAGGATCTAATCCCGCCGACTCGGCCCGGTCACCGGCGGCATAGGCTGTTCGCGGCGGGCGCCGCTATCGGTTCTTCTTTGCGTCTGCTCGGTATCGGGTTCGCGCAGGAACGGAGTGGTCTTGGGAGGAGGACCCGCCTGGGCGTTGCGCTTGAGCGTTTTCAGCACGTCGCTCTTATCCAGGTTGTAGTCGCGCGCCAGTCGGGTGAGCGCCAGTGTGACGATGTCAGAATGGTGAATGTCCTCGGTACCGGGATATTTTTTCACGTCAAGCCACAGCTTATGCACCAGATGAACGTCTTCACTTTTCATGGTAGGCGTATGCGGGCCAATGCGGTAGGTCTCCACTGTATTGTCAGGACGCACGATTTGAAAGACGAACTGGCGTTTCGGCTCGGGTGCGGCCTCCCAGGCTTCTCCCAGGCGGAAAGCCTGCTCTTCACCCGTCATCTTGCTGGAAAGGCCGGCGACCACCGCCGATGATTCCAGAGAATTGGCGGTCTGCACGATGGCCGAGAACACGTCACGCGCAGGAACCACCAGCAGGGAGATTTTCTTACCCTGGTTTTCTGCCAGGGAAACCGTCTTGGTGAACAGAGTCTGCTCATAGTCGCTGAAAATCTGCTCCATGGCCAAGTCATACTCAGCGCTGCCGTAGCTGGTAAGCCGGGCTTCCATAACCACCACGTCCTGCTCATTCGTGTCAGTATTTTCGAGCGCCCAGCGCAGGTGATTGAGCGTGTTGAAATCGCGCACCGTGACCAGCACATTCCCCGAACGCGCTTCAACCGCTTCCCGCTCGATGGTCTCCTGCTGCATGAGTTGGAAGTGCTCTTTCATCTGCGCTTCAGTGTGGGCAAACTTGCGCTTGTTGACTCTCTCTGAGATCACAAAGATGACAAAGAACACCACGGTGAAAACGATTCCTGCAACTGTGGCGATCTGCTTGGTGAAGATGTTGACAATGGCTGTCGACAGCAATACCAGATGGACCGAAACCAGGCCGATGGGAATCTCGATATTGCCGATCCTGATGTTAGGAGGCACACGCCAGCCGCGTTCTCCTTTGTATTTGAATCGCAGCACCAGCATGGCCAGGGAATTGAACGTAAAGCTCCAGATCACGCCAAAGGCATACGCTTCGCCCAGTACGTAGACGTCGCCCCGGCTGGCAACGATCGTGAGAAGCTGCAGACCTACGATGAGGTTCACGATGCGGTAGCTGGTGCCGAATTTCTTATGCGGGCGGCGGAACCAGTCGGTCAGCACGCCATCTTCGGAGATGCGGTTCAGCACTCCATTGGCGCCGATGATCGAGGTATTGATAGCTCCGGACAGGATCAGGAACCCGACCACCACCACAAAGACGCGGAAGACCAGTTTGAGCACGTGCGGCCCGATCATGTACATGGCCATGCCCGCAATCATGTTGTCCTTGTATTGAGAAACCCTGACCGAATCCGGAATGATCATCACAGCCAGCAGAGAGCCAATACCGGTAAAAACGAAGCTGAAGATGGCGATGATCAGCGCCGCCCGCTTCAGGTTCCGCAGTTTGGGGCTGGCGATTTCACGATTCACCTGGGCCAGGGATTCCTCGCCGCTCATGGCCAGCACGGAATGTCCAAAGGCGATGAGTATTCCGAAAAACCCAAAGGCTTTGGCCAAGTCGGTGTTCTTCAAAAACCCCAGCGCCTCTGAACTGAAATGAAGGTTGCTGGGAATAGGCCAGGGCGGCAGGGGCGCTCCAGTTTTCGCAACCGTGATAAACGACCAGCCGAGCAGGATGACCACCATCACGGTAGTGATCTGCATCACGCGCAGCGCCTTATCGCTGGATTCCTCGATGCCCATGATGTTCTGCCACCAGTAGTAGACAGTCACGATCAGGGCAAAGGCCGCTGCGGCGTAGTTCTCATTGATGTGGGGCGTGCCATGGAACATGGCGTGCATCGCGCGCGGAATCCATCCGTGCGCATCGGCCGCAACTGCCAGTTCATTGATCAATCCGGCAATGTACTGGCCGGCAGATACACCGGAAATCGGGCCGGTCAGAATGTAATCGAACATCAGGGCAGAGACGCTGATCTTCGCGAGCGTCCCGCCCAGCGCTTCTTTGACCACCCGGTATACGCCGCCGCGGGTAAACATGGAGCAGCTCTCGATATAGACGGAACGCACCGCAAAGGCGAAGAGCATGACTCCAAGAATGAACCAGGGCGCAGCTTTTCCTACCGCCTGCTCGGCAATGCCTCCGGCGTAAAAAGCCGAAGAGCCAAGGTCGTTGAGTACGATGGCGGCCGCGCGCCAGTAGGAGATGAACGTGAGCATGACCGTGGTCGCAACCACGATGCGTACCCGGTTCGATTGTGGCGGGCTGAATTGGGACCCTGACGACATGACTAAAAGCAAACGACCATCAGGAACAACTTCCCTTCTTAGATGTTCCCCTGGTCGCGCTGGAGCTTAAATTTTTCCTTTCACGATCTACGGCCGGTCTGCCCATCGTGGTCTTCTTCGAACATGCTCTCGGCGGTCCTGATGGCGGTGACAATGATCACCGGAATAGCTCCTATCAGGCCTGCAAGGAAGAGATACTGAAAAAGAGGAAGGATGTGCCGGACGACAAAGTTCACAGCACACATTGTAGTCCTGTGGTTACAGGGAATCAAAGTCAAACATCGGTTTGCTAAAATCCCGTAAGTGCCTAAAATTCCAGCAAGAGCCTGGGTGTTGGCCCTCCTCTCGGGCGGGCTGCAGATTCTCATCTTCCCCAAGCCCTCTCTTTTTTTCCTGTGTTGGATTGCCATCGTCCCGCTGCTTTATGCGTTGATACGCGGGCGCGGCGGCGAAGGCGAATTACTGGACTCAGAAGGAAGGTCGCTCCGCCCCTTTACCCTGGGGCAGGGCTTTCTCCTGGCATGGCTGAGCGGAATCGTCTGGTACGCAGGGACGTGCTACTGGATTTATCCGGTGATGCATAGCTATGGGAACCTGGCTCCCATTGTGGCGGTGCTCGTCACCCTGGGTTATTGCCTGGCCATGGGATTGCACCATGGTCTCTTCGGTTTGCTGGTTGTCCTGATGGTGCGCCGCTCCACCGCCGGAAACCGGCGGCCACTCTTGACTGCTCCGTTCTTCTGGGTTGCAGTAGAGTTGCTGCGGGAGCGGGTGGTCAGCGTGCCCTGGGAGCCGCTGGGCAACTCCCAAATCAATAATATCCCGCTCAGCCGCATTGCCGAGTTTACCGGCGTCTACGGAGTGTCACTCGCCATCATGCTGGTGAATTGCGTCTTCACGGCCGCTTTGCTGTTCCGCGGGAAGCGCCGCAAGAACCTGCTGATCTCCGCAATCGCCGCTACCATAGCTTTGCAGATGGGCATCTTTGCCAAACCTGCTCCGTTCCCTGCCACACAGCAGGCGGTACTGGTGCAGCCGAATATCCCAGTGCTCGAAAACAAGGACTGGACCCGCGACTACTACGATCACACCGTTGCCGAGATGGCCCAGCTCAGCGTTAAGGCCATGCCCAAAAATCCGCCCGATCATCCCGGATTGATTGTGTGGCCGGAATCGCCGGCGCCCTTCTTTATTTCTGATCCGCGTTTGCAGCACTGGCTGGTAGCCATTGCCCAGGATACCAATTCCTTTCTGATCGTCGGCAGCATCGGCATGGTCGAGAACTCTCCGGCGGGAGAGCAGCCGTTGAACTCCGCCCTGGTTATCGATCCCAAAGGAAATATTCTCGGCAGATACGACAAGATGCATCTCGTTCCATTCGGCGAGTATGTACCATTCAAAAAGGTTTTGTTCTTTGCCAGCAAACTCACGCGTGAAGTTGGAGAATGGGGGCGGGGCACGGATCGCAAAGTATTCGACCTGAATGGCACGAAAACCGGCGTCTTCATCTGCTACGAATCGATTTTCCCGGATGAAATCCGGGAGTTTGCCATAAATGGCGCGCAGGTGTTCGTTAACATTTCCAACGACGGCTGGTATGGAGAAACCGGAGCGCCCTTCCAGCACCTGGATATGAGCCGCATGCGGGCCATTGAAAACCACCGCTGGATATTGCTTTCCACCAACAGCGGCACCACCACCAGCATCGATCCGTATGGGCGGATGATCGTTCAGGCAGAAAGAAATGTGCGCACCGCGCTGCTTGCGCCTTTTGCGGCTGTATCTGAAGGTACCTTCTACAGCCGCAACGGCGACGTGTTCGCCTGGATTTGTGTGGTAATCTCATTAGTAGTGATATTTTTCCGCTTCAGGATCGCTGCGCGAACCATGATTGAAGCGCCCACCGCATAGGAACTATGGTTGAAGAATTAGAACGCGAATATCAGGCTGTCCGCGATAAAGTGCAGGACTTGCGGAGCTATCTTTGACGCTGCCGCGCGCCGCACTCAACTAGCTGAAATCGAAAAACAGATTGCCGATCCCAACGTCTGGTCCGACCAGGAAAAGTCGCAGCAGCTCATGCGCGGACGCAAGCGGCTTGAAGATACCCTGGGCACGGACGCCGATCTGGAGCGCCGTGTCTCTGACATTGCGGCCTATTTTGATCTGGCGCGCGAAGGCGAAGCCGTTACCGACGAACTGAAGAAAGAAATCGACGACCTGCGCGAGATCGCCGAAAAGCTCGAGACGCAGACGCTGCTCTCCGGCGACAATGACATGCGTAACGCCATTGTCACGATCCATCCGGGCGCAGGCGGCACCGAGTCACAGGATTGGGCCGAGATGCTGCTGCGCATGTATCTACGCTGGGCTGAACGCCAGGGCTTCCAGGCAGATTTGAACGAATACCAGGCGGGCGAAGAGGCTGGGTTAAAATCGGCGACGTTTACCGTGAGCGGCGACTATGCTTACGGATTGCTGACCAGCGAGATTGGCGTCCACCGGTTGGTGCGCATCTCTCCCTTTGACCAGGCCAAGCGCCGCCATACCTCTTTTGCGAGCGTCTTTGTTGCGCCGGAAATCGATGAATCGATCCAGGTGGAGGTAAAGCCGGAAGAGATTCGCGTGGACACTTACCGCTCCGGCGGCAAAGGCGGCCAGCACGTAAACACCACCGACTCGGCCGTGCGCATCACCCACATCCCCAGTGGACTGGTGGTGGCCTGCCAGAATGAGCGTTCCCAGCACAAAAATCGTGACCGGGCCATGAAGATTCTGAAATCCAGGATCTATGAGTTGGAACTGGAAAAGAAGCGCGAGGCCACGAGGAAGGTCGAAGATTCAAAGCTCGACATCGATTTTGGCTCGCAGATTCGCTCTTATGTGCTCCATCCCTACCGTCTGGTAAAAGACCATAGGACGAAACTGGAAGTGGGCGATGTAGACCGCGTGCTGGATGGAGACTTGAAGCCCTTCATACGCGGGTACCTAATCGCCCGGCGCAATCAAAGCTAGGCCGATTTACCGCAGAGAACGCAGAGCGCGCAGAGGAATGGGTAGATGAGTAAATGGGTAAATCTATGTGATCTCCAATATGCTGGTCTTAATTTACTCATTTACCAAATTACCCATTTACCAATTTTTCTATGTCCCGAATGTTCGATTTGATCCGCAGCAACGCCGTGCCGGCAGCGGTAGTGCGCTCGGCCGCCCGAGGGGCGCTCTCTGTTCCCGCCTCGGAGATGATCGAAATCCTGGTGTTTCTCACCAAGAATCCTGTATTTGCCCAGGAAGCTAAGATGACGCTGGCCGGATGGAATGAAGCATCGGCCATTGCTGCTGTTTCCGATCCGGCTGCCCCAAAAGAAATTCTTGAATACTTCTGGTCGGAGCAAAACCGGCGGCCTTCCCTGATGCCTGCACTGATCGAGAACTCCAGTGTCCCGGAAGTACAGGTGGCCGAGTTGGCGGCCAAAGCTTCGCGTGAACTGCTGGACATGCTGCTGGCTTCCGGACGGGTCAAGAATTCTCCTGCGGTATTGCAGGCACTAGGCCGCAATCCTCGTCTCAGCGCGGAAGAGCGCAAACAGGTTCAGCAAACAGCGTCCGCGGGAACGGAAGCGGCGGATCCTGCCATTGAAGCCGCGCACCAGGAATGGAAGCAGGCGCACGTCGCCGAGATCAATGCCGAAGAGGGGAAGCCGTTTGAATTGACTGCGGCTCCGGATGAGGCTCCCGCACCTGTCGCTCAGGCGGCTGCGGTGCCCGCCGCTCCAATGAAACCCGCTGCCAAACCCGACGACAGGAAACTCTCGGTCCTGCAAAGGATCGGCCGGATGACAGTTGCAGAACGGGTAAAAACGGCTTTTCTGGGAAGTAAGGAGGAACGGTCGATCCTGATACGTGATGGCTCCAAGATCGTGCAGAACGCGGTGATGGCTTCGCCCAAGCTGAGTGAACCGGAAGTAGAGAACTTTGCCTCAGCAAAGAACGTTCAGGAGAACGTGCTGCGCGAGATCGCCCGCAGCCGCCGCTTCCTGAAGAGCTATACGATTGTGCGTAATCTGGTCACAAATCCCCGTTGTCCTCTGGATGTCTCGCTGACACTCATCAAAAACCTGCTGCTCGCCGATCTCAAAAACCTTCAGAGCAATAAGAACGTCCCAGACACTGTCCGCAAAGTCGCCTACAAGCTTTACAAAGAGAAAACCACCCAGCCGGGACAATGATCCTTGAGCCGAAGCCGCAAAACAAGTCTTTAGAAGACCGCGCAGCTAACTTCAAATTAGGGATCGCTTGTAGTTAATACATGTAGCAAAACTTATCTTTGAGTAACCAGCATCCTTTCGTGCAGCGCCCTACAGGAACTTTGGATACCGGATTGCTCCTGTCTGGACTTGTGGGATGCTCGTTCTGATTCATAGTTTAAGAACAACTCTCTTTGCATACAAAAGAACCAACTCGGCTTGACGCTGCTCTATTCTCGGCGAAGGCAGCAGTCCTTCGTCGAATCAGATTTGTGTCCGACATGACACGTCCTGTGCATCGTTTGCAACAGGGGAGCGGGGCCGACTACCCCACATTCATTGCTGAATCCCGTTCACCACTTTGGACTTCGGAAAGCTCCGTCGAACAATCACTCCAATTTGGCAAGGTTCAAAACCTTCGAAAAGGGTGTGAACGACTGCACATGATTGAAGTCCCTGACAGCGAAGTTTTTAGTTTCTGGAAACATATCGGACGAGCAAAGAAACGTTCCGGGTATGCTGTTGGACGAGAGTTGCGGCAGGGGTGTCTCATTCCTACTGTTGGTGGAGGTTTATGCCAGCTTTCCAATGCTCTTTATGAATTAGCACTCAAGTGCGGATGTGAAATCATCGAGCGCCATGCTCACACGGCAGTTGTACCTGGATCTGCTGCTGAACGCGGCCATGATGCCACCGTGTTCTGGAATTACGTTGATCTCCGATTTCGCCCCAAACAAGACATTCTGATCAGAGCTGTTCTGTCGAAAGACGAATTGATAATGAGTTTCTGGGGCAAGCAAAAGCTTGTTCCTATTGTGGAGATCAAAGCGCAAAGCCGTGAACGCGCCGTTGTGAACACTTGTACAGATTGCGGGGTGGCAGAGTGTTTCCGTCATGTGGACATTGGTCATTCGAGGCAATCTGGTCGAGTCGCTTTCCTGATTGAAGAATGCTGGCCGGAGTTCGAAGGTTTTGCAAGAGAAGAGAAATTTCAAGAAAGCGAGCTGTTTCTTCCGTTTCATTCGCGTGCTGCGCTGGTTGGAAGATATGCTTGGGACACGGACGGCTATGCACGAGTAGTTTCTGCGAATTTCAGGACCGCACTCTCCTCAATTCAGGCCCGCTTTGGACGTGGCAGCACGCCAGCTATTGCGCTCCAGCTTCGGCGATCGGCGACGCTTGCGTCTTATTATGGTGAAAGAATATCAATCGACATCAGCCACGTGTATGTAACACAGACCCTGCTCCCTTTCCTTTGGCGTAAAGGAGATTTGGGCGGCCGGAGTTTTTCAGTATTCATGACTCGATGGCCTCTACAGTTCTTACACAGAACTCTGAATGATCTGGCCTCCAAATTTCCCGAAAGGAGGACTTTTCAGGAATTCAGGGCACCTGCATGGATGGTTGAGGCTGAAACAGAAGCCCTGGAACGAGCAGATCGAATCGTGACACCGCATAGGTTTCTGGCTGGTTTGTTTCCGTCCAAGACGAAACTGCTGGATTGGAAATTACCCCCGACTAAGCTCCGCAAAAGAGGACATAGCATCGCGTTTCCTGGTCCATCTGTCGCTCGAAAAGGTGCGTTTGAGCTGCGTGATAGTCTCCGTACACTTGATTATCCATTGATGGTTCTCAACCGTCATGCTGTAGAACCAGAGCTATGGGATGGGGTCCGGTTAGAGCCTGTGAATGGCGATTGGCTCGACCAGGCTGCGGTGGTGGTTCAGCCTGCATTTCTGGAAAACAATCCGCGCACTTTGTTGCGGGCTTTGGCAGCCGGTATTCCCGTTATCGCAACTCAGGAATGCGGCATTGGAACGCACCCTCTTCTTGCTTTGGTTCCGGCAGGGGATACAGCAGCTTTAACCCATGCCTTGCGAAAAACAATGTCTGAACTGGCGATTCTCGCCTGAATTCACAATCATATTCCCGGCGCAATCTTTCCCAAAGCCAACAGCCAAGTGCCCTTGTGATATCCTTTTGCGTTTGTTTCTTTCTAAAAGCGAGGCCCCATGAAGCGCAGAGATTTTCTTTCCGGACTGGCCGTCACCTCGGCAGCAATGGCTGCCGGGCAGTCCGCAAACACCACTGAAAAAGCTAATTCCCAGAACACGCCGGCAGCACCGCAGGCCGGTGGGAAGAAGAATGTCATCATTTGTGCCCGCAACGGGATCAACTACATCGAGGCTGGCTATGAGCGTTTGGTGAAAGGGGCAGACACGCTGGACGCGGCCATCACCGTCGTGTCCGGCCCGGAAAATGATCCCAATGATGACAGCGTGGGTCTGGGTGGCCTCCCCAACGAGGAGTGCGTGGTGGAACTGGATTCATGTTGCATGCATGGCCCCACGCGTCGCGCAGGCTCTGTGGGCGGCGTGCACGATATCAAGAACGTGGCTGCACTGGCCAAGACCGTGATGGAGCACACCGGACACGTAATGCTGGCGGGTGAAGGCGCTTCCAAATTCGGCCTGCTGATGGGCTTCCCCAAAGAAAATCTTCTGACTGAAAATTCCCGCAAGATCTGGCAATTGTGGAAGGAAGCAAACTCCAATCAGGACTGGTGGGGGCCAAACATGAACGATCCTGACTGGAAGCCGCCGACAGCACTGCAGGCAGATGCCGATGTGGAAGACCAGCCGCAGTATGTGCAGCGCCTCTATGCCATGGCTGAGAATATCGGGATCGCTCCGGACCGGCGCATGGACGCCATCCATAAAGTCCTGAATCCGCCCACTGGAACAATTAATTGTTCTGTGTTGAATGAAAAAGGCGAGATGTCCAGCGTGACCACCACCAGCGGTCTTGCATGGAAGATTCCCGGCCGCCTGGGCGATTCTCCAATTATTGGCGCGGGCTGCTATTGCGATCAGGACGTGGGCGCTGCCGGAGCGACCGGCAACGGCGAAGAGAACATCAAGGTCGCCGGCGCGCACACCATTGTTGAAAACATGCGCAAGGGCATGTCACCCGAAGAGGCCGGCATGGACGCGCTCAAGCGCATCGCCCGCAACTACAACAATGACATGGCCAAGATCAAGTTCATCAGCATGGTCTACTACATTCTCCGCAAGGACGGAGCGTATACCAGCGTGAGCATGTGGTCAGGAGCGCAGGAACATCCCATTACATTTGCTGTGCACGATGGCGCCAAGCGCATGGAAAAATGCAAGCCGCTGTATCAGGGCGCTGCCAGCAGTTGGCCTCCCATGCCCAAGGTCCCGCGGAACAGGCCGTGGAATTAGAGAAGCAGCTTCTAGCTACCTAGCTGCTGGCTTCTAGCTTTGTACCGTAGAGCTCGGCATTCTTGTTAGCCGAGTTGCTTTGTTGATCATTGGCAGCAAATAACTGAGCCGCGCGTAAAGCGCGGCTCAAACATTTGAGGCGCTTCTCACCTATAGCTGAGTGAAACCGCCTGCAGAACGAAACAACAGCTAGTAGCTGGAGGCTAGGAGCTAGAAGCTGCTGTTAAGCAAACCTCACCTTCACATCCGGCCGCTTCGCCAGGTGAATACTTTCTACAAAGCGCACTTTGCCGCTGTGACGGGTCATCACGATGGATGAACTTCGTGTGCCTTCGCCGAAGAAGCGGACGCCTTTCATCAAGGCTCCCTCGGTAACTCCTGTTGCCGCAAAGATGATGTGATTGCCGGGAGCAAGGTCTTTGGCGGTGTAGATTCTCTTTTTGTCCTTAATGCCCATCTTTTCGATGCGCTCTTCCAGTTCGGGCTTGTCGATCACCAGGCGCGCCAGTATCTCTCCATTCAGGCAGCGCATGGCTGCGGCTGTAATGACTCCTTCAGGAGCACCGCCGCTGCCCATCACGACGTGCACACCGGTTCCAATCACAGCCGCCGCGATTCCGGCAGAAAGATCGCCATCCGTGATCAGGCGGATTCTGGCGCCGGCCGCGCGAATGTCGTCAATCAGTTTCTGGTGGCGCGGACGGTCAAGCACCACCACCACAAGATCGGTCACAGCACGGTCCAGGCGCTTGGCGATGGCCTTCAGGTTATCGGCCACGGGAGCATCAAGATCGACGACTCCTTTGCAGGAGGGACCGACTACCAGTTTTTGCATGTAGCAGTCAGGAGCGTTCAGCAGGCCGCCCTTTTCTGACGCGGCCAGCACGGTGATTGCGCCGGGCGCACCGGTGGCGCAGAGATTGGTGCCTTCCAGCGGATCGACAGCGATATCCACCTCGGGAAAAGCGGCACCGTCATGCCAGCCTGCGCCCACGTGCTCGCCGATATAGAGCATAGGGGCTTTGTCGCGCTCGCCTTCGCCAATCACGATGGTGCCGCGCATGGGCACGCTCTCCATGGTCTGGCGCATGGCTTCGGTGGCCACCTGGTCAGCCTTATGGCGGTCTCCCGTTCCCATGGTATGTGCGGACGCTATGGCCGCTTCTTCCACCACACGCACAAATTCCAGCGCCAGTTCGAATTCGAGTGCTGTCTCAAGATTCTTCTGCTCTTTGGGTTGTTGCGCAATTTGAGTCGCCATGTTGCGCCTCCGAAATTGATGTAACAGCTAGAACGCGCTGATGCCGGTCACGTTTTCTCCGATAATCAGCGCGTGAATATCATGGGTTCCCTCGTACGTTTTTACCGACTCCAGGTTCATCATATGGCGAATCACCGGGTAATCATCGGCAATGCCGTTGCCGCCCAGGATGTCACGCGCCATGCGGGCGCACTCCAGGGCCATCCATACATTATTCCTCTTGGCCATGGAGATGTGCTGATGCTGGACTTTTCCGGCATCCTTCAGCCTGCCCACCTGCAGCGCCAGAAGCTGCGCCTTGGTGATCTCGGTGATCATCCAGGCCAGCTTTTCCTGGACAAGCTGATGAGATGCGATTGGCTGGTCACGGAACTGCTTACGCAGCTTGGAATATTGCAAAGCAGTGTCATAGCAGGACATAGCTGCCCCAATCGCCCCAAAACCAATACCGAAGCGGGCCTGGTTCAGGCACATCAGGGGCGATTTCAGGCCGTCGGATTTCGGCAGGACATTCTCGGCGGGAATGTGAACATCCTGAAGCGACAGCCCCGATGTGACCGAAGCCCGTAACGACCATTTGCCGTGTACATCAGATGCCTTGAAGCCCGGACGGTTGGTCTCTACCAGGAAGCCGCGAATGCGGTCATTGTCCGCCTCGGATTTTGCCCAGACCACCGCGACGTCGGCAATCGATCCGGAGGTGATCCACATCTTCTCGCCGTTGAGAACGTATTCGTTCCCAACTTTTTTGGCGCGAGTGCGCATGCCACTGGGATTTGAACCGAAATCCGGCTCAGTGAGGCCGAAGCATCCAATCTTCTCGCCCTTGGCCATGGTCGGAAGCCATTTTTCTTTCTGCTCCTCGCTGCCCAATGCGTAAATGGGAAACATAACCAGCGACGACTGCACACTGCAGAACGAACGTATGCCGCTGTCGCCGCGCTCGAGCTCCTGCATTACCAGGCCGTATTCCACGTTCGACATTCCGGCGCAGCCGTAGCCTTGCAGGTTCGCGCCAAAGAAACCCAGGTCGGCCATGGGACTGACCAGTTCGCGGGGGAAGCGCCCTTCGCGATTACATTGCTCGATAATTGGAACCAGATTTTCTTCGACGAAGCGGCGTGCGGTATCGCGCACCAGCCGTTCATCATCACTCATGAGGGAGTCCAGTTCTATAAAGTCCACTCCTCTGAATTTGAAGGCGGGCATAGGATTATCTCTTTCAAAAAGATCAAGACCGCGTTTCACATCAGCGGCCTGGAGCAGGCAAGAACGAGCCGCGCCCCTTAGGAAACTTTCAAAGCTAACAGAGAGGATGGGGCGGGTCAAACCGCAGAAATGTGAGCAGTTCAACAGGCTCGGCCCGCGTTACCGGGCCGGGCGCATTTGCTGCTAAGCATCACGGAGAGAATATGCTACACTTCGCTCCGCTCGCCCAGGCCTCCCTTGCAGTGGAACAAAGAAAGGATTTGCCTATGTCATTTGCTACAAGAAAATCCTCGCTCGTTTTCGTGTTGTTGCTGTGCGCCAGCGTTGGAATCTGGGCCACACAGAAGAAGTCTTCCAAGTCATCTACCAAGGCTCAGGCCGCGACTGAGCCGGCGAAGGCCATTGCCGTCCATGAATTTCGGGTGGAAGGTGTGGACGTCGCTCTCGTCGAGGTTACCCGTACCGCTCCCGAAGTCGTAACTGTCAAGTGGGAGTACCGCAACAAGACAGCAAAGCCTCAGGAACTTGCGGCCGACGCAAAGGGCTGGAGCGATCCTTACCGGCTTTCCTGGAGCAGCTATCTTCTTGCGGAAGACGGCAAGACTAAGCTCCCATTGATGAAGGACGATAAAGGATCTCCGGTGGCCTCCGGTCACGGCGCTGCCAACCAGCTCGCCATCACAGTTGGTCCCAACAAGACGCTGAAGACCTGGGCCAAATATTCCACCCCTGCTGCCCAGAAGAAAGTCACGGTAGTCATTCCGGGGGCTGACCCGTTCGAAGGCGTTGAGGTCACTGAACCGCACCCGTCTGGCAGCGGTCAATAAGAGGGATAACAAATAAAAGCCGCGCCGGAGGCGCGGCTCTGGAGTTTCTACATAATTTTATAAAGTTGATTCTCCCCCTGAGTAAACTCTTGATCCAGTT
>QHVI01000130.1 GCA_003223515.1 Candidatus Angelobacter sp. Gp1-AA117 | reverse complement strand
CCGATGGGCGTGGTCGAAGCTGTGAATGGAAACATCAAGAATTTGCTACGGCGCGGGCGCGGTTACAAGAATCTGCACTATCTGCTGCTCAAGGCCCAGCGTATGGCGGTTACCAGGACGGAATTCGTAGCTTTCAGGAAAGCAGCCTAAAATGCCTATTCCCACTAATTCTCGCGCAGAGCCATTTTTTGTAAGATTGGTTTCGGATCGGGGATCACTCATTGCACAGGTCAACAAGGATCTTCAGGCAGAATGGCAAGATCTTGATTTGCTGCAGGGCAAAATTAAGGGAAGACCTATCGATGAACTTATTACGACGTGGGTTAGCTGGTGATCTGGTACATGAAAACTATTCTGTAATCAGCAAACACATAGCAGGACCAGGAAAATCCGACAGTCGTCGATAAAGCCGATTCGTTCAAAGACGAGATAGCTTTGCAGGGCAACAACACCGCCGGCCCTGCCGTCTTCGGCGGCCATGCCTATACCACTCTTTACAGCTATGACGCTTTGGGCAATCTGCTTCAGGTCACGCAGCAGGGCGGCACGACCACCCCATCCTTGTGGCGGGTGCGCGTCTTTACTTATGATTCGTTTTCGTGGCTGCGCACCGCCAATAATCCGGAGTCCGGGACCATCAGCTACCAGTATGACAATGATGGCAACCTGCTCTCAAAAACCGATGCTCGTGGCATTTCCACCATCTACACCTATGATCCATTGCACCGGCTGACGAAGGAACAATATTCGGACAACTCTGCACCGCGCGAATTCTCTTATGACGTAACCCCGCCTTATACTTACAACGCGCCTAACCACGGCAGCTCCATTGGCCGCCTTACCCATGCTTCCAATGACGTGAATGCCGCCTACGATCCGGTCTATGACGCGCCGGGCCGGGTGGTCTCGATCAGCTATTGCATTCCCAGCGATTGCAGCTACAAAGTGAAAGCCTCGGCCGGCTACGATCTGGCCGGCAACATGACCTCGCTCATCTATCCCCGCGGACGCAAAGTTGCATTCAACTACAACTCCGGCAGCCAACTCGATCAGGTGCAGTTCACGCAGTGGGCAGGCGCCTCCATTACGCCTTACACCTACTGGAGCGCCGCGGACGCCAACTTCTATCCCAGTGGCTCTCCCAAGTCATGGTCGCTGGGCAATGGCGTGACTGAAGCGCCAGCTTCAACAAGCGCCTGCAATTGCAGCAGGAGACTGTAACCAATCCATCGATTCACACGCTGATGTACCATGTCTTCAATTACGGCACCCTTATGATGCAATCGTCCGCTGGGGAACGATCTTGGAAAGCAACACCATCCAACTCTCATCTGCTCCGCCCCAAGGTCAGTAGCGAGAGTTTTCTTCAGCCGCTGGTTTGGTCTTCGCTTTCCCGGCGAGGACCGCCGCGCTTTCCGATCTGGGAGCCGCCACGGCGAAGGTTGATCCTGACGGGCACTGCCCTGGGTGTCCGGCAGTGGCAGACCGCCGCTGCTGGTGGTAAACAAGAGGACCGGTGGAGGACGAAACGAGCAGAAGGTAAATGAGAAGAGACAGCAGAGTGCTCAACAGAACCTTGATCAATTGAAAAAACAACGGGATGCTCTAAAACCAAAGAAAACAAGACTCCTGAAGACAAAGCTCAGTTAGAAAGATAAACAAAGCTATCAATAAAGGGTTGAATAGAACAAAGAAGTGCAGGCGGGCATCACCGCAGGCATCGGCGCGTGCCTGACCAACGGCAACTGCGCAGGCAGCTACTCGCTGAGCGATCAGGACGGGATATCCATGATGCGGGACAGCTCCACCAGTTGGCACTACCGGCGAGTGGATCTGAGTGCGATGATCGGCCAGACGATTCAGTATGCCTATATGATTGCACTTCCCACCACCACCAGCGGGACCTGGCATGCGTGGTTTGAAGACATAGCGTTGGCGGGCGCGGATGGGACGGTTTCCCCGATTTACACCCAGGAGGCCAGTATTCCGGTGAGCACCTGGGGCACGGACAGAGTAATGTGGCGTACACGTTTGCCGCGGTCAGCAGCCCCGACGTGAAAGCCAACACCTACTACTATCACGGCATCATGTCACCCTTTTTGGCACGACTATACAAACCTCTGATACCAGAGGTCATCTACCATTATTCAACCACTGCAGAACGGTTTCGCGTCCGTTTTGCTGGATCAACTCGGTGATGCGGGTGCGGGCGGCGGCGTAGGCCTGCTCCAGGCGCTGGCGGTCTTCAGGGTGGTGCAATGCAGTGTCGATCTCGGCCTCTTTCATGTGCACGGGCTCATAGACATGTTTTGAATCGGTGAGATAGATCACCAGCCCTTCGCGAAACCACAGTGGTGTGGATGGATGGGCGCGTGATTCGATCAGCAGGTGTCCGAATTCGTGCCGCAAGGTTGATTCGAGAACGTTCTTTTGCTTGAGCGTGGCTAAAGGCTGAAGGCTGATCACGTGGCCGCGTGTGAATGCGGCAATCCAGCCGGGCTGTCCGGTGGCATCGCGATAGGCATCCAGCGTGGGATAGACCTTGAGCCGGGTCTTCGAATTCAGCTTCCAGCCCAGTTCTGATTCCAGCGCGGAAAGAATGCTTTGCGCGGAAGTCATGAGTTCGGCGTCCTGATCGGGTTGGGTGCTGAGCAATTCAAAGTTTTCGCTCTCGCGTTTCTGCCAGCCCAACTCCCGGGAATCGGCACGCAAGGATGTGCCCGGATAATAAAAAGCCAGAATCTCACGGTAGCCCTTGCCTTCTTTGGCCATCTCCTCGGCTCCCGCCTGGCAGAGGCCTACGCCGTGCCCTGCGCCGTGTCCAGTGAATACGATCCGGCCATTTTCCATGGCGACTTCATAGAGGTCACTGCGCACCTGATTCCATCCGAGCGACCGGCCAATGGCAAAGCGGAATGACGAACCAGAGACGAACTGCGGCGGCCCTGAGGGACTGCGGAAGGTCAGTTTCAGGACGCGTCCGCTGGAGCTGCGCGAAGCCACCTGCAGTGAGTTCCAGCTTTCCGGAAACTTCAATCCTGCCGCGCGCAGAGCGGCTTCCAACTGGCTGCGTTCAAGCCCGGCTTTCCACGGCAGAGGTGTGCCGCGCAGGCAATAGGGATCGGCCTGTTGCTTCAGATACGGAGCCTGCATAGTGGGCCAGGCCTCGTGGGCGGCAGCTACGGTACCACCGCAGTTCTGGTCATAGAAGGTGGCTGCCGGTGCGCCTGCGTACCACAGCATCTCTCCGCGAGTTGCTGCTGCGGCAGTACGCGCCTCCGCGCTGATGCCTTTGAAATTTAAGGCCTGGCAGTGCGTGCTGTCACAAAAATCGAAGCCGTCGCCCTGGTGGCGCTGCCGGAAATGCGCGGCATAGGTGCGGATGGCGACAGCCATGGCCTTCAGGCTTTCACGCTGCTGAAAGTTGCCGCTCTCACCGGCGAGCGCCGCAGCGACATATTCTTCGGTGGGAATCGTGGCGAGGACGGTGAGGAGTCCATTGGCAGCTTTGACCCGCAGCGGAGAAGCCAGGGAGAAGCTCAGTCCTTCTTCAGGAACGAGGCGGTAATCGCCCTGAATCAGGATTTCAGGATGGCCGGTATCTTTGCCGCCGATACCGACATTCTTTCCCTGCGCGGCAACCAACAACTCAGGCGCGGAATTCGATTTGCATTGGTCGCAAGATCTCCAACTTAATGGCGTGCTGCGGGCGGTGAACTTGATGTGATGCTCGGCGTGCAGGCTGTAAAGGCGGACAGTGACGGTCTGAGCAGAAGCAGCTATGCCGGCCAACAGTAAAACCAATACTATGGAGAAAGAGCGGGAGAGCGGGAGAGCGGGAGAGCGGGGGGGCTGAATTTGGTAAATGGGTGATTTGGCAAATGGGTGGTTGAAAACCCCGCGCAATGCCGTGGAGTGCTGAGTTCTGAGTACCGGATACTCGATGACCCGATCTCTCGATCTCCCGATCGCCGGATCACCCGATCTGGATGCGCGCTCTCTGCGGCCTCTGCGGTTAAAGCTTTTCATCGGCTTCGCCACCACGCCGTAATCACCGGCCCGGCGATGGCGGCAGCGTCGAGGCCGCGTCCGTGTTCGAGATAGACGATCACTGCAATCTCCGGTTTCTCCGCGGGCGCGTAGCCGACGAAGAATCCGTGCCCCACAGGAGTATTCACGCCGGAGGCCGTTCCGGTCTTTCCGGCGGCGGTGGTGCCTTCGGGCTGCGCGCCATGCGCTATGCCATATTTCACAGCACGCTCCATGCCATCGAATACCGGAGCGGCATTGCCCGGATCAGGGCTGCGCAGTTTTTTGAGCGCCAGATTGCGATAGGCGGCGAGCAGTTCCAGCGGGGTCACCTCCACTCCCCATTCCCCCAGCGCCTGCAGTTGTACCTGGCCCTGGTCGCGCGGCGACATCAGCCGGCCGGTGGCTTCTGTGGCCGCCAGTCCTGTAGTTGCGGTGAAGCCGGCGCGCTGGAACACCTGGAGTAATTCAGTGCGCGTCAGTTGCGTAGCCACCGACGCGAAATAAGAATTGCAGGAGTAGGCGATAGCATCAGGAGCATCGAGAGCCGTGACGGTGGCGGGATGGGAGCAATCCATGCGGTGTCCGCCGACATATAAAGGACGATGACAGACCAGCCGCTGCTCTGCCTTGATCTTGCCCGATTCCAGCAGTTCCAGCAGCACGAATGGCTTGACCGTTGAGCCGGGCGGTTCCACCCGCTGCGCGGCTACGTTGAGGTTCCACGCTGCCAGAATCTTTCCGGACGCCACGTTCAGCATCACCACCGAGCCGGGACGCCCTTTCATGGCGTGCTGAATGGCTGCCTGCAAAGCGACGGGGCTGCGTTCCTGGGCTGTTGAAACACAGACGAATACAACACCAAGGACAAGGCGGGCCGCTGTGATGGGCAGGTTCACTGTTGGGCAAGTATACGTTGGAACCCCCAAGGACGCGAAGGACGCAAAGGTAACAGATTGTGTTATTGATACCTTCGCATGATGGCCCGAATCGGCTCATTATCGGCGAAGACCTGCCAGACTGTGATCTTTCCATTTTTAACAACAGCACGCCAGGCGGCGGGTGTTGTCCAGAAGTCTTCTACCCCTTCGTATTCAGATTTACCGCAACGGACGCTAAAGACGCAAAGGTAACAAGCCAAGAGCCAGGAGCCAATCACCCTGCCCCGCATTCCGGTGATAACAGTCACTTCCCTAAGGTAACCTTTACCTCGCCCTCAAGAAGGCGAAAACTTCCAGTACCAGGGGCTCGAATGCAAGAGGAGGCCATCATGCCTGAGTACGCAACACAGAGAAGGCATGCACGTTACAACTGCGATGCAGGGGTAGAGATACGCATAGATGACGCACGCTCTGGATACTGGGGGACGCTGACCGACATCTCCCTGGGCGGCTGTTATATCAACACATTCTCACCTCTGCCGGTAGGCACGGCTGTAGTGCTGCTGATCAAGATCGATGGACAGGAAATCAACACCAAAGCAAAGGTAGTTACATCTCATCCTGGTGTGGGGATGGGCTTGGAGTTTGCAGAGTTCCTCGCCCAGGCAGACGAGGCGCATCTGCAAAGTTTGATTGGGAGTTTGGTGGCACAAGTAGTTAGTACTTAGAAAACCTTTACCGCAGGCACAAAAGAGGAAATTCTATTTCTCCTTGCCGCCTTCGCGTCCTTTGCGGTGAATCACGATCTTTAGCGTGCTGAATGCTGACCGCTGGGTGCTAAAATCCCTTCACTCAATATGCGCCTGGTTGACCTGATCCGAAAGAAGCGGGACGGCAAAGAACTGAGCACTGAGGAAATCAATTTTGTCGTCCGGGGTTACACAGCGGGCGAACTTCCTGATTACCAGATCTCCGCCTGGCTGATGGCCGTGCTGCTGAAAGGCATGACTCGTGCCGAAACCGCCACGCTCACTCATGCCATGCTGCACTCCGGCGAGACGCTGGAGTGGAGCGATTTCCCGCAGAAGAAAGTCGATAAGCACTCCACCGGCGGCGTGGGCGACAAGACATCTTTGATTCTCGCTCCTATCGTTGCCGCCGGCGGGCTGCTGGTTCCCATGATCAGCGGGCGCGGCCTTGGACACACCGGCGGCACCCTCGATAAGCTGGAAGCTATTCCCGGGTTCAACGTGAGCCTCTCTGCGGCGCAGATGCGCGAAGTGCTGAAGAAGTGCGGCGCCTGCATGATTGGACAGACAGACAGCATCGTTCCCGCCGACAAAAAGATGTATGCCTTGCGTGATGTGACCGGCACCGTAGAAAGCCCGGCGCTGATCTGCGCCTCTATTATGAGCAAGAAGCTGGCCGAAGGTATCGATGCACTGGTGCTGGACGTGAAGATCGGCTCCGGCGCGTTCATGAAACAGGAGCCGGACGCAGTTCATCTGGCAGAGTTGATGGTGGAAACGGGCGAGCGCATGGGCAAAAAAATGGCTGCCCTGATCACTGATATGGATCAGCCGCTGGGCCAGGCCGTAGGCAATGCGCTGGAGGTGATCGAGTGCATCGAGGTGCTGCGCGGCGGCGGTCCGCGTGATCTGCTGGACCTGAGCCTGGAGCTTTCTGCCTGGATGTTCTACCTGGGCGGGCGCACCAAGAGTGTGGATGAGGGCAGGCAACTGGCAACGCAGCTCATCCGTAATGGCAAGGCGCTGGAGAATTTCCGGCAGATGGTTGGGCTGCAAGGGGGGGATGTCCGCGCGATCGATGACATCTCACTGCTGCCCACGGCGCGCTACCGGCTGGGCGTGGTGAGCCGGAATGCCGGGCAGGTAGCCGGTATCGACAGCGAGAAAATCGGCATCGCCAGCCTGCTGCTGGGCGGCGGACGATCCACCAAAGAAGATGTAATCAATCCGGCCGTGGGCATCATGATTCACAAGAAAGTTGGGGACAAGGTAAGCACAGGCGAGCCGCTGTGCACGCTTTGCTATGACAGCAGTGCCCAGCTTGAAGAGTCCCGAGGGCTGGCGGAATCGGCATACCAGGTCAGCCCTGCGGCCCTGCTGCAAAAACGGCCCTTGATTCATCGCGTAATTCAGAGTAATAAGAACGAGAACTCCGCAACACAGCCGTAAATTCCATGAAAGGCGAGGGCTTTTCTGCGTCTTCGCCGGTAAGGACGAAATGGCACGATTCTCGGGTTTGCTGGGCATCATCGTCTTACTCGGTATCGCATACATCTTTTCCACCAATCGCCGCGCCATCCGCATGAAAACCATTCTGTGGGGCCTGGGGCTGCAATTCACCTTTGCCCTGCTGGTGCTGCGGGTGCCTTATGGCGAGGCGGTCATGCGTCATGCGGGCGAAGCGGTGAAGATATTCCTGAACTACACCGTGGCCGGGTCGAGCTTCGTCTTTGGCAACCTGGGCATGGATTTTCCGCTGGGTGTCTTTGCCTTTCGCATTCTGCCGACGATTATTTTTGTCTCCGCATTTTTTGCGCTGATGTACCACATTGGCGTGATGCAGGTGATCATCAAAGGCATGGCCTGGATGATGGCTCGCGTGATGGGAGTGAGCGGCGCGGAGTCGCTCAACGTGGCTGCCTCGGTATTTGTAGGACAGACGGAGGCCCCGCTCAGCATTCGTCCTTTCTTGAATGATGCTACCCGCTCCGAGCTGATGACCATCATGACCGCCGGCATGGCGCACGTCTCCGGCGGCATTATGGCGGCTTACATTGGATTTGGCATTGAGCCGCGCCATCTGCTGGCAGCCGTCATCATGACTGCGCCGGGAACCATCCTGGTGGCCAAAATGCTGGTTCCGGAAACGGAGCATCCCAAGACCACCGGCACGGTGGAGATGCCGAAAGACGAAGAGCGCAAAGGTGAGAATTTCCTGGGGGCCATTGCCCGCGGCACCATTGACGGCGGCCAACTGGCTTTCAACGTGGCCATCATGCTGATCTCGTTTCTGGCGCTGATTGCCGCCCTGAATGGCATCATGGGCGGTATTCATAATTACTGGCACTGGTTCCCTGACAGCCTCCAGGCCATTCTGGGCAAGATCTTCGCGCCGGTGGCATGGCTGATCGGCGTGCCGTGGCGCGATGCTCCCTCCATCGGCAACCTGCTGGGGCAGCGCATGGTGATCAACGAACTGGTGGCTTACAGCGCGCTGGGCCCCATGAAGGCGGGGCTCGATCCTCGCTCGTTTACGATTGCGACTTTTGCCTTGTGCGGCTTTGCGAATCTTGGTTCCATCGGAATCCAGATCGGCGGCATCGGCGCGCTGGCTCCCGAGCGGCGCAATGATCTGGCCAAGCTGGGATTGCGGGCGATGTTTGCGGGGACCATGGCGAACTTGTTGTCGGCGGCCATTGTGGGGATACTGATGAGAAGTTAATGAACCACAGCGCATGGAGCCGCAACCAAAAACGAAGATCTCTATGGAGCGCAGCCGCCCTCGGCTATGCCACTTACTTAAGCATGGGACTGCTCAACAGCTTGGGAAAGAGCGCAGAAAAGGTCACGATAAGCCGAGCGCCGGAGGCGCGTGATTATTGAGCCCACGTCGGAAGACGTGGGAAAAAGGTTAGATCGAAGAACAAAGCCCCATTAGGGGCGACACAATCAGGCTAAATTGTCTTAAGTAAGTGACATTAGCCGCCCTCGGTTGCGGGGGATAAATCTTTCGTGAGTTGAGAAGAATTTGACGAATAGCAATGCAAAGGGCGCAAAGGTGACTTCTACTTCCACAGCATTTCAAGATGAGTTTGCGCGGGCCAGCGAGGCGGCGGAGTTCATTCGGCAGAAAATCAAGGTGCAGCCGAAGATTGCGCTGGTGCTGGGCTCCGGGCTGGGCGGGTTTGCCGATGAACTGCAGGACGCAACCGTCATTCCTTACGCGCAGATTCCGCATTTCCCGGCAACCAGCGCTGAAGGCCATGCCGGGAACCTGGTAGTGGGCAAGGTGGACGATGTGCCGGTGGCGGCTATGCAGGGGCGCGTCCATTATTACGAAGGACACTCTCTGCTGCGTGTCACCTTCCCCGTGCGGGTGTTCTCGCGCCTGGGCATCAAGGCTGCGTTCTTTACCAATGCCGCCGGGGGCGTGAATCTGCAGCTTGAGCAGGGCTGCCTAGTGGTGCTGAAAGACCATATCAACCTGCAGGGCAGCAATCCGCTGATCGGCCCCAATGATGACCGTTTCGGGCCGCGCTTCTCCGATATGTCTGAGGCGTATGCCAAAGATTTTCGCGCCTTGGCCCTGAAAGAAGGCAAGCGCCACGGGATCACCATCTGTGAAGGTGTTTACGCGGCTGTTTCCGGCCCCAGCTATGAAACTCCCGCGGAGATTCGTTACCTGCGGACGATTGGTGCGGATACCGTGGGCATGTCCACGGTTCCCGAGGTGATCGTGGCGCGGCACTGCGGCATCAAGGTGCTGGCCATTTCCTGCGTGACCAACATGGCTGCGGGCATTCTCAACCAGCCCATCACCCATGCCGAGGTGCTGGAGACAGGAGCACGGGTGCGCGGGCAATTTGTTGCGCTATTGAAGTCTCTGATTCCACGCATGGCGGAAACTCTTTCATGAATTCAAGAGCGCCCTTCAACATCGGCATTGCCGGGCCTTCATGTGCAGGCAAGACCTCGCTGGCGCGCAGGCTCACAGAGTTGCTGCCCGGCAGCACAACTATTTTTGGCCTCGATTCCTACTACCACGATCTCTCGCATCTGCCGTTTTCCGAGCGCAAGAAGTTCAACTTTGACAATCCTGAGGCGCTGGAGGATGCCATGCTGGCCGCACATCTGCAACAGCTTGCGTGCGGCGAACCCATCCAGCGCCCGGTCTATGACTTTCCTACGCACACCCGCGCCGGTGACAAGTTTGAAGAAGTGCAGGCAGGCGACTTTCTGATAGTGGAAGGTCTCTTCACCTTTTACTGGCCACAGGTGCGCGGCATTTTTGACCTGCGAGTGTTCGTGCATGCGCCAGACCGGGTGTGCTTTGACCGGCGCAAGGTGCGCGACATCGAGGAGCGCGGGCGGACCATGGATTTTGTATTGGCCCAGTACAACGAGACGGTGCGCCCCGGCAGCGAGAGCTTTATTCTTCCCACGCAGCAGTTCGCGCACCTGGTGATCAGCGGGGAGCAGCCGATTGAAGAGTCAGCACGGCAGATTTACGGATTGGTTGAAGCGAAGCAATCTGCGGGAGTTAACCGCCAAGGACGCTAATGACGCACAGGTAACAAAAAGAAGCTGCTAGCTCCTGGCTGCCAGCTACTAGTAAAACCCAGGGGCAATAGAAGCTAACGAAATTGCTGTTAGAAAGTCTTACAATATTTGCAGCCGCTTCCATCGGAAGGCCCCAATGCCCAGACATAAATTCCGTAAGAGCTTGCTTTTCCTGCTGGCGATCCTGCTTACCTTATCCCTCGCGGCTGCTCCTTCTGATGTTGATCGCAAAGGGCTGGAACAAAAGCTGCGCGATGCGTTCGTGGGCAAGGGCGCTACGCTGCGCACTTTCTATATCCAAAATGAGCTTGAATTCGATAAAGACGGCCACCTGATGGGCCAGAGCAAGACGGGGCCATGGACGTACTATGGCCGTCTCCAGGTCTCTTCCCTCAAGCTGACCGACAATTCGCTGTTGATCCGAGGGAGCCGCAACGTCGTGCAGTGGGAGGCAAATGCCGCTGAGTTCAACAACTACACGCTCGAGGACAAGCCTGTAAAAATCTCCATTCATCTCGGATCGGGCTATACGGAAGAAGCCGTGCTCAACGCTATTGACAGCGTGTTTCTCACGCGCGACACGCGACTTTCTGATGTGGTGCCCTCGTACTGGAAAGAAATCCTGATCACCGAACGGCAGCGCCGGGCGGAGTGGGATCAGGCAAAAGCGGAAGTCATGAAGAATGTCTCGACAGGTTCGGCGGAAGTCGTCCCCCCAAAGCTACTCTCGAGGTCGGAAGGGATTGAAACCAGTCTCTCTCCATATACACAAATCACGGCCAACCAGTTGATTCTCTCTTATGTAGTCGATGAGCACGGCCAGGTGAAGCAGGTGGATATCGAGAAGCCGATCGGCCTGGGACTTGATGATCCGATTGCCGACCTGATTTCCGGATGGAAGTACGAACCAGCAACCAAGGATGGGCGTCCGGTAGCGGTACTGATGCATGCGCGGTTCATCTACAAAACACCAAAGGGCGGACGCGTCGATCCATATCACACGTTGCCGTGTCCGGGGATTGAGAACGTCTTCAACTGCTGAGCGACTGGCAAAATCTTTTAACCACAGTGCAGCAGAGCCGCAGCCGAAACGAAAATCATTATGGAGCGCAGCCGCCCTCGGCTGCGAGGGATAAATCTTTCGTGAGTCGAGAAGAATTTGACGAACAGTAGCGCAGAGAACGCAGAGAAGAATACGCAACTCGGTCAATTGTAAGTGGGTAGATGAAACCGTCCTGAATTATCTTCAATTACCCATTTACCAAATTTTACCCATTTCGGATGACCGCGGTTTTATTTCGCGGCCGTCTGGTCCCTGTAGTTAAAGTAAGCCCAGACTTGTTCGCTCATGCGGCCTATGGCGTCTTCCAACTCTGCGTAGACGCCGCGATGATGGGCGCAGAAGAAGACCACCACCACACGCGACTTTTCGGTTTCAATCAAACCCACGTCATTGGCGATATATGGCGGAAAATCCCCGGTCTTGTGTGGCGCTGAGACCTCAGCCAGGAAACGGGGAATGCGGGTGCGCATCTGCTGCATGCGCAGGATACGCATCATGTCCTCACATGACTTCTGGCTGGCTGCTTTATTACTGGTAATCATCTCCAGCAGGCGTCCCATCTCGCGGCCGCTGCTCACGCCAAAAGGGTGCTTGCCTTCAAAGTGGAAGCGATCCAGGTCACCATCGGTCATCTTCTGCGGGAAACCGCGTTTGAATAACTCTTCCGGCGTAAGCTTCGCCCACGTGGGATCACCGGCCGCGGCCAGAGCGCTGAACCAATCGAAAGCAGTGCCGGGCGCATTGATGGTGCTGAAGCCCATCTGATGCATGGTCTGGTTCACATGCTGCGGGCCGCCCACGCGGGAATAAACCATGTCTGTGGCGGTGTTGTCGCTTTGAATCACCATCAGCATGAAGGCATCATGCACACTGAGGTTCAGCCCGTCATTCAAAGTCCGCAGGACACCGGTACCGAAGCGCTTGTCGGCGGTGGCCATAGTGATGCGGTCGGCAGGATTGATCTTGCCTGCATCCACCAGGCGATAGGCATCCACCAGCAGCGGGACTTTGATCACGCTCATGGTGTCCATCACCGCATCGGCATTGATGGCGATTTCCTCACCGGTATCCAGCGACTTCACATAGATGCCCCAGTCGGCGCTCACGCTCTGCGAGGTGCGCTGCAGGCTTTGCTTGAGCAGTTCCAGCGGCGGCGGAGGCGTGGTGGTCTGTGCAGCGGCAGAAAACGCCAGGAAGAGCATGCAAACGAGAACGGTTTTCTTGAACATGGAGGTAAGTGCGAACGACTGAACGCAATTAGCAATTAGCAGATGGCAATTAGCAAAACCAAACATTTTTACCACTGATGAACACGGATAAACACAGATTTAAATTTATCCATTTACTTACCAAATTACCCATTTACCAATTCGTTATACTCCGCCGGAGCCCCGGATAAGGCCTATGGCATCCAATTGTGTTCCGCCGCCAGCCCGGCCGACGAGTTGTTTCTCATCGGACTTATCACCTTCACCCGGGGCCAGAAAAAGATTGGTTTCGAGGCCATGCTGGCGCGTGTAGAGTTCGTAGTAGCGTCCCTGTTGAAGGTAGAGAGACTCGTGCGTGCCGCGTTCCACGATATGGCCTGCCTCTACTACAAGAATTTGGTCGGCCTGGCGGACAGTAGAGAGCCGGTGCGCGATGACAAACGTGGTGCGCCCCTGCATGAGATATTTCAATCCCTGCTGAATGTAGGCCTCAGATTCTGAGTCCAGGCTGCTGGTCGCTTCGTCCAGAATAAGGATTCGCGGGTCGGCCAGCACGGCGCGCGCAATCGAGACCCGCTGGCGCTGGCCTCCGGAGAGCTTCACTCCGCGCTCGCCGATGACGGTGTCGTACTTGTCTTTGAACTTCTCCACGAACTCATCCACATGGGCGATCATGCAGGCGCGCATGATCTCTTCTTCAGTTGCGTCAGGACGGGAGAAAGCAATGTTCTCGCGCACGGTGCCATCGAAAAGAAATGATTCCTGCAGCACCACGCCCAGCGCCGGACGGTAAGAGTCCAGCCGCACATGGCTCAGGTCCACGTTATCTACGAGAATTCGCCCCTTCAGCGGTTTGTAGAACGCTGCGACCAGCCCGATGATCGTGGATTTACCTGAACCCGAGGAGCCGACCAGCGCGGTTACTGTGCCGGGCTTTGCTACAAAACCGATTTCTTCCAGAACAGGCTTGCCCGGTTCGTAGGCAAAGCTCACATTTTCGAAAGCCAATTCGCCGGTGATGTGCGGCAATTTGATGATGCGATGTGGATCGGCATGTTCGGAGTTTTCCGTGAGCACTTCGCGCGTGCGGTCAAGTCCGGCAATCGCCTCCGTCACCTGCGTGCCGATGTTCGCAAGTTGGAATACCGGGGCGGCAAGAAAGCCCATGTACATGGTGTACTGGAAGAGACCGCCGGCAGTCATCTTGCCGCTGATCACTTCGCGCGCGCCCAGGTACATGATGGCTGCTCCCACGATGCCCATCATGAGCGTAGAACCAAGGCTCATGGAGGCCATGGCATCCAGCGTGCGCATTACATTGTCGAGAATTCGCTGCACGCCCGCGCTGAAGACGCTCTGCTCGCGTTCTTCTGCGTGATAGCCCTTCACCACGCGAACGCCGCCGAGCGATTCCGTAAGCCTGCCGCTGACTTCGGCGTTGATCTTGCCGCGCTCGCGGAAGATAGGGCGGATTTTCTTGAACGCTTTATTCAAGATCAGCGAGAAGACCACCAGCGCGCCGACCGCGACTCCGGTCATGACGTAAGAAATCCTGACCATGAGCACCAGGACGATGGCGGCCGTGAGCACTCCTCCGGCAAATTCCATCAGGCCGGTGCCGATAAGATTGCGCACACCTTCCACGTCACTCATGATGCGTGAAACCATCGAACCGGTCTTGGTGGAGTCGTAATAACTTACCGGCAGGGTGCTCACGTGCGCCTGCACTTTGCGCCGGAGATCGGCGATAGCCCGCTGGCCTTCTTTGGAGAGGCTTTGCATCAAGACATACGAGGTAGCAGCCTGAATGATCGAGGCGAGCGCCACCCCCAGCACCAGCAGGGTAAGCAGGTGAAGGTCTCTGCGGGGAATCACCCGGTCGAGCAGGAACCTGCTGGAATAGGGCAGGGCCAGTCCAGCGATCCGGTTGATGATCAGCAATATAAAGCTTCCGGCGAGCAGCCAGCGTCTGGGCCCTATCAATGCCCTGATCTGTGGCCATACAGACTTCAGTTGCGCAACGGCAGATTTCTTCTGGTCGGTTTTATCAGCCAAAACTACATCCTTTAATGCTTATGGGATTATAAGGGTTTCCCGCAGATTTCTCTTGCTCCCTGGCTGTGGGTCGGGGAGAATGCCAGCACTCGTACCCAGGTTCAACAGACAAAAGCACAGGAGGGAGTTTCTATGGCAAAGAGAGTTTTGATTGCAGGCCTTGCCGGCGGCATCATCATGTTCTTCTGGGGATTCGCTTGGCATGACCTGCTGGGTTTTGGATTGGTTGGAATCAACGACATTCCCAACGAACAAACGGTGGTGGGAACCCTGAAAACCAGCGTGCCGGAGCGTGGCATGTATTTGATCCCGGGAATGAATATTCCGGCCAATGCAACTTCTGAACAGAAGAGGACGGCGGAAGAAGCGGCCATGAAAAAAGCCGCTGCGGGACCGTCGGGACTGCTGATCTATCTACCTGCAGGAAATGCGATGACTCCCAAGATGCTCCTGACTGAATGCAGCACAAACATTCTGCAGGCACTTCTGGTTGCTTTCCTGCTGGCGCAGACGAGATTGCGGCGCTTTAGTTCACGGCTGGGATTTGCCTTCGTCATCGGCCTGGTGGCGGCCATTACCACCAATATTTCTTACTGGAACTGGTTTGGTTTTCCCGCCAACTATACAATCGCGGCGTTGGCTTTCGTGATCTCGGCATACTTCCTGGTTGGCCTGGTTGCGGCTGGCGTTGTGAAGAGCAGCGCCGAGGTTGCGAAAGGAGCAGCAGCGTAACAACAGGAAAACCCTTCACCGCAGCGCAGCCGAGCCGCAACCAAACCGAAGACCTTTATGGAGCGCAGCCGCCCCCGGCTGCGGGGATAAATCTTTCGCTAGGAGTCTGTCGGAAATAAAAAATACAGTTTCGCATTTTCTAGCCAATGCGGAGGGTTTAAATTGCATGGGGAATGAGAACGAGGGAAGTTGAGATTCTGCCTGGGCTCCTTTTCCGAGCCGCAAGGAGACTTCTTGGCAATCCATGCGAGAAAAAGCCTGCTGTCTTCGTTTTTTAAGTCATTTTGAATG
>QHVI01000190.1 GCA_003223515.1 Candidatus Angelobacter sp. Gp1-AA117 | reverse complement strand
CCGGCGATCAGATGTATGTCCGGCAGTATGTGCAGGCGGGCATCACCGCAGGCATCGGCGTGTGCCTGACCAACGGCAACTGCGCAGGCAGCTACTCGCTGAGCGATCAGGACGGGATATCCATGATGCGGGACAGCTCCACCAGTTGGCACTACCGGAGAGTGGATCTGAGTGCGATGATCGGCCAGACGATTCAGTATGCCTATGTGATTGCACTTCCCACCACAACCAGCGGGACCTGGCATGGGTGGTTTGAAGACATAGCGTTGGCGGGCGCTGATGGGACGGTTTACCCGGTTTACACCCAGGAGGCCAGTATTCCGGTGAGCACCTGGGGCTACGGACAGAGTAATGTGGCGTACACGTTTGACGCGGTCAGCAGCCCCGACGTGAAAGCCAACACCTATTACTATCACGGCGACCAGATTGGCTCAGCGCGTCTGTTGACCTCCGGCGGCGGCTGGCCAGTATGGCAAGGCACATTCCTGCCCTTTGGAGAGGAATACAACCCGCAGATCAGCAGCAATCATTACAAGTTCACTGGGAAGGAACGCGATTCTGAATCAGGGTTGGATTATTTTGGAGCGAGATATTACGGGAGTGCTTTGGGGCGCTTCATCACTTCTGATTGGTCGGCTGTTCCTGTACCAGTCCCCTACGCTGATTTAGCTGATCCGCAGTCGCTGAATCAGTATATGTATGTAAGAGATGTTCCAACCACGCGGGTCGACTCTGACGGACATTCTAGCGCTACCTTACCTGCGACACCATTCATTTGGGGGGGATCCATAGCAAGCGCAGCCGGATCTCTAGCTCAAAAAGCACTGAGTGCAGTTGAGGCTGGCGCGGGCGCTGCTGCTAGAGTTGGTGCAAGAACAGCAGGGGCGGTTGTTCTTGCTATCACGTACTTAGCCAGCCCGGGAACGGGGGGAATGACCAACGAAAAAGATACTATTCATCCCCATTCCAATCCCGCACCGGGAACACAAGCTCCGGGAACGCAGGCTTCAAACCCACAAGCACCAGGAACACAAGCTCCAGGTCAAACCGGAAAGGTGAATAATCCAACTGGATCGACTCAGCCAAAGTCAAATCCAATGCAAGGGCCTCCTGGAAGGACTTCGAGTACTACTCAACCAGATGGATCTCCTAAGCAAGTGAGAAGATATGGACCAGATGGATACCCTGAAACAGATGTGGATCATGGCCATGATCACGGACAGGGCGATCCTCATGCTCATGATTGGGGGCGTCCAGCGGACGGCACTCCACCAACACATGCGGATCGTGGTCCCGGACGTCCTGTTAAGTCTGAAGACCCAAAATAAGAAGGGACGATGAAAAACTACAAGCAATTCCATGATGGATTCTTTGAAGGTTTATGGATTCCCCAAAAGGGTACGGCGAAGATTTATCTCGGTACAATCACAGGAGAAAGAGCCACAGTTGTCTTGAATGGAGTAGTCATGTTGAAGGCCACCGATTTTAGAGAGGGCAATATCATCTTCGATGTAACAATCCGAACCGCAGAGGAAATTACATTAATGGATATTGCGGAATTGTATGATTTGCAGCAGGATCGCCAACCCGCAGCTTGGGAGGATCAACTTTTGGAGAAGGCCCGAAAGCAAGGCTTCCAGTTGTTCCAGATCAGTGCTTCTTACGGAGGTTCTTGCCTTGCTCTCTGCGCAACATTTGAATTTACTGGGAATGGCCGCTCGGCGGCATTAGATCTGATTTGACATGTTTGTCGTGTGCATTAGATCCAGAGCAATTTGGAAATACATCGGCAACGAAGCGGATGCCACTCAATTTCGGTTATTTGTGACACTTTTTTCTTTTGGCGGACGTGTCCCTTGGGGCCGGGTGGTCTCGGTCAGCTACTGCATCCTCAACGATTGCAGCTACAACGTCAAAGCCTCGGCCAGCTACGACTTGGTCGGCAACATGATCTCGCTCACCTATCCCAGCGGACGCAAAGTTGCATTCAACTACAACTCCGGCAGCCAGCTTGACCAGGTGCAGTTCACGCAGTGGGCGGGGCCTCGGTTGCACCCTACACCTACTGGAGCGCCGCAGACAGCAACTTCTATCCCACGGGTTCTCCCAAATTGTGGTCGTTGGGCAATGGTGTAACCGAGGCTGCGGTGCTCAACACGCGTTTGCAGTTACAGCAGGAGACGGTCACCAATCCTGCCATTCACACGCTGATGGACCACGCCTTCAACTATGGCGCGCAGGGCAGCAACAACGGCAATGTCTTGAGCGTGGCTGATCAACTGAATCCCACCCGCACCCAGACATTCACGTATGATGCGCTGAACCGCCTGGCCACCGCCAATGAAGCCGCTGGGGGTTGAGCTTTGGTTATGATCCCTGGGGCAACCGTTTGCAGCAGAACGTGACCGCAGGCGTGGCCGGAACCAGCCAGTTGAATGTGGACAGCCGCAACCGCATTACCGGCGCGCCCGTGAACTGCACCGCCGCCGATGCCTATTGCTACGATGCTGCCGGTGATCTGCTCAATGACGGTTTTCACCAGTACACCTATGACGCGGAAAGCCGCATCCAGCAGGTGGATGGCGGGGCGGCCACCTATACCTACGATGCTGACGGGCAGCGGGTGCACAAGACCGCGGCTTCCGGCAGCACCGATTATGTCTACTTCGGCGGAAGCATCATCGCCGAGAAAAATGTTTCGAACGGCAACTGGACGGATTATGTTTTTGTCGCCGGCAAGCGCCTGGCCCGCTCCGAGAGCATGGACCGCCAGTTGCACATCACCGGAACCGCCTGCAGCACCTGCTCGGGCCAGTACCAGACCTTTGAACTGCTGGATGCCAATGGCGCCCCTGCGCTGTACGGTCACGTGGTCCAATCCGGCGATCAGATGTATGTCCGGCAGTATGTGCAGGCGGGCATCACCGCAGGCATCGGCGTGTGCCTGACCAACGGCAACTGCGCAGGCAGCTACTCGCTGAGCGATCAGGACGGGATATCCATGATGCGGGACAGCTCCACCAGTTGGCACTACCGGAGAGTGGATCTGAGTGCGATGATCGGTCAGACAATTCAGTATGCCTATGTGATTGCACTTCCCACCACCACCAGCGGAACCTGGCATGGGTGGTTTGAAGACATGGCACTGGCCGGCGCGGATGGGACGGTTTACCCGGTTTACACCCAGGAGGCCAGTATTCCGGTGAGCACCTGGGGCTACGGACAGAGTAATGTGGCGTACACGTTTGACGCGGTCAGCAGCCCCGACGTGAAAGCCAACACCTATTACTATCACGGCGACCAGATTGGCTCAGCGCGTCTGTTGACCTCCAGCGGCGGCTGGCCAGTATGGCAAGGCACTTTCCTGCCCTTCGGCGAAGAATACAATCCGCAGATCAGCAGCAATCATTACAAGTTCAGCGGCATGGAACATGATGCAGAATCAGGATTAGAGAATTACGGAGCACGGCAATATGGCAGCAAGCTGGGACGTTTCATAGGTCCGGATGAACCTTTTATAGACCAGCACAAGAGCAATCCGCAGAGTTGGAATCTATATAGCTACGGAAGGAACAATCCCATAAAGAATATTGATCCGTCCGGGAACGCTTGCGTCACAGCGGATAGAGGAAAGACTTATCACAACGACAACAGTGGCGGAGAGAGCTGCGAAGATTTCGAAAAAAATAAATCAGCACATCCATACGTAGTGGAGGGCAATGCCGATCCGCAAAGCACGCTCCTTCAGGGAGTGTTTCACAGTCCTGACGCTCAGGCTACCTGGAAAAATTCGGCTGGAGCAGGGAACTTTCTGGCCAGTGTTTTGACCTTTCATTGGCTTGCGCCGAAACCTCCTGATTGTCCTCCGCCGATGGAATGCATGATTGGTGTAGCGTTTCCGACAGGAATCGGAGCGGAAGAAGAGTTTGGGACCCTAGGCTTTCAGCGACCGGCCGCTACGGATCCTAAACTTCAAAAAATCATCAACAAGCTATATCAAGATACCGATACAGTTCCAGGAGGAACTGCCGGTGCGGTTCGTCATGAAAATGCAACTGGCCAAATGCTCTCAAAAGCTGGACACCGCCAAGATGCTCTTGATACAGCACGAGAATTAAGTAATTATCTTAAGAGCCATCCAGGCATTAGTACTCATGATCAAAATCTGGCCAAGCACTTGATACAAGATCTTCTCAATTCTGTGATAGGAAAGCCATGACTGATATAAAAATTACCGGAGCAAATCTTATAGAGCAGATCCGGACGTACTTCCCAGAATTGGAACGGTCTTACCAGGAGCAAGCTCCCGAATTAGAAGACGAGGGAGGCAAGCTATCGAATTATCTTTTCATTGGCAATGTTTTCAAGCCAATGGTCGAAGAAGAACTAGCATCTGGCAAGATAACGCCTGTCCTTGAACGTTGCGCGGCTTTCATCGAACGTGTATGCATTGATGATGACTTAGAAGCAGTGAATGCTATCTGGATCAGAATCTTTGAGTGGCTTATCTTTCGACCCACGGAGCTACATACAATTTGGCCAATTTTGGGAACCGCCACTAAGGCCAACATTCGTGATGCCGCCCGTCGTTGGTCCGAAGCCGGACGATATTACGGCAAAACTGCGAATCTGCCGGAAGCGAATATACCCGATAGGGAGTAACTCCTGAGTGTAGCTGTCTGACCGCCCTCACCGGTGGCTGCTGCGCTGAGTTCGATGCAGCGAATCAGCTTATGAATGAGGGCTCATCACTCGAAAATATTAATCCTACTGATGCAATCCGCCCACCGACAGGGGAAGTCGTGCCAAAGTGTTTAAATTGTGAAAAATGTTTTCAAAATGATTAAAGATATTGCAAAGGCCGTATACCTCTTCGGAGCCTTTCCGAATCGTGACGATTACAGCATCTACAAGAGGCTCATAGCGGAAGGTGTAGAGAGCCATAGTGCAGCACGATTGGTTGACTTCTTACCAATCGTCTACTGCCGATGATGTTAAGGAATTCCGGTGCACGGTTCTCAAATACCGGCTCTGAGCAGGAATCTGTAAGAGAGGCCGTATTTTGCTGGGGTAGGCTAAACTCTGAGTTTGCCAACCGACAATGAATTCACGAGAATCCTGGACTGGCCCGGATATCGGGTTTATCGCCACGAGATTGATGAGGGGAGCAAGGAACTCAAGCTTTGGATTCGGCGCAAGCGGGGGAATCGGAAGCTGGAG
>QHVI01000129.1 GCA_003223515.1 Candidatus Angelobacter sp. Gp1-AA117 | reverse complement strand
TGGAAGGACTCAACAACAAGATCCGAGTGGTAACCAGACGTTCCTATGGCTTCCGCACCTACCCAGCCATGGAAATCGCCCTATATCACAACTTGGGACACCTTCCAGAGCCGGACTCAACCCACAGATTCTGCTGAGGAAGCGTTTTTTGCAAACTCGCAGCTATAGAGCAGCTTTCATCCTGAACGCAGCGATCTGCGTTCATCAGCGGTAAGGCAGGCAAATGAGTTAACCCCGTTTGTTCCGTGTTCCGGCTCTTTGTGCTTATTTTTTCTCCCGCTGATTGCTCTCTTTGTCTTCGACCGCTACTCTTTCCCTTTGTCATTCTGAACGGAGTGCCGCAAAAATGCTTGCCTGACGAGGGCCTTTGGTGCGCAGTGAAGATTTCTGAGGATGCTTACATCACCAGGTCGCATCAGGGAATTCTCACAACACATGATCGTTATGAATTGCGAGTTTGCGGGCCTGCGCATTGTCCAGCAGGGGATAGGGATTATCGATCCTCGTAGTGAAGGCAAAGGTGAGCACCGACTGCATCTGCATCGGGACGCCATTCACGTAGGGTTGGAATTGCCATTGCGAAACCTGCCTGCGCGCCGCATCATTCAGCGCAGGATTATCGGAGTTGAGCGGCCACACTTCCTGTACATGGCCACTTCGGTCCACAGAGATATAAACGGCCAATACTCCGGAGGTCTTGCCTGCGCGGACTGCGGGCCATACGATCTCCGGTGTATTTTTGGCGATGCGGCGCGCGAGGTCTTCGCTCAATTCCACGCTTTTGATCTGTTGCGCCGCCGGTGTGGGTTGGGCCACGGTGAACAGAGCCTCGTCCGGCGATGAGATCTGTTCCAGTTGCGTGATCTTCGCAACAATGGTGGTGCCTGGTTGCGGATTGATGGTGACCTGCCGCGGAACCTGTTTATTTTTGAAAGGCTGAAATCCGCTGAAGAGCGCGTTGTATCCGGGAGTGGTCACGCTCTTCAACAGCCCATTTTTTCCCTGAAAGCAAAATACCAGCGGCAGAGTGCTTTGGGCCGGAGGAGTGCCGGAATGGGTTTGGGAATTCATGCACGAGGTGGACCGGGGCGAATCGCCGGGCAGTTGTATTTGTGCCCGGAATGCCCTCAGTTGCTGGGCCATGGGCAGAGGATCGAAGAGCGCGGTTACCAGATCATGGAGCCAGAAGGGATAGTAATCGCCGCTGTCCTGCTCTGATATCCTGTCGCCGTTCACGATTAGCGTCTGCGAGAATTCCGGTGAATGGATGCTGCGCCGCCACTTCTCCGGAGAAATCCAATACTCCTCCACCTCTGCGCTGTATTGCGATTCAGGATTTGTGGTTTCTGTAATCGCGGCCTTCAGATGAAAAGGCGCGCTGCCGGGAAGCGTGAGTTGAGACTGCTCCACCGCATGCTGCGCAACATCACCCACAGCGGCCATCTTATCGGCCGGCGCAGCCATTGCCGCCAAAGCAAAAATCGCGACCAGCAGTGACAATTTTACTGATGGGACGTGGTTCACGGCTTCTTGGCCAGGGCATTCTTCTTGGTCGGGGGCTTCATTCCGCCAGGAGCTGCCGCAGGATTGGCGGCACAGTAATGCAGCGTGGCCACAGGCGTGCCCACGCCTTCAGTCACGGTAGTCACGAACATAAAGTCATATTCGTTGTCGGCAATGGCCGGTATGGTTCCAGCCTTCAGGCGGCCAATGAGAAATGGTACCGTGTTACTATGTCCAACCACCAGCGCGTTTCCGGTCCCACCGTAGAACAGGTTGCGCAGCAGGGTTGCGGTGTCCTGAGCAGGAGTATTCGTCGGCGTGATGTTCAGCAGCTTGGCCAGTGGGGCGGCGGTCTGCTGGGTGCGTTTCACGTCAGTGACATAAATCTGTTTGATGTTGGCGTCTTTCAGCATTTTTGCCAGGCACTGGGCCCGCTGCTCGCCGGCGGCGCTCAGCGGCGCATCCTCAGCCGACGAAGCTTTCTCAGCATGACGCACCAGAAAAATCATGCGGCCATTCTGTTGTGCTGTGACTAGTTGGGAAATCAATAGCACGAGCCAAAGAATGCAGATCGATGGTTTCTTCATAAGACCGGGTCTCCCAGGAATTGATAGTGATGATATTTCTTACTATCTTGTACCAGAAGCCTGCAAATACCAAATACTGCATCGGGCACCCATGTGCCCATGCTCAAACAACCGTCAGTCCCGCGACCAATACCACCCAGATCGCTGCTCCGGCAATCGGTCCTGACGGCGGACTGATTTTATATGGAACGGCGCTGAGTCCGGTGACTCAGCAACCTGTGCGTCATCTGTGGGTTGCCGATGCTTCGGCGGGAATCTGCCGTCTTGATCCGGACCTGGATTCTCCCGGACCCTACGCTATCAATCCTGCCACGTGTGCATTCGCGGTCAACGGCTCAGCCGTAGTGGGCGGCGGAATGGCTTTCGACGCGACCAGCAATTTTCTTTATGTGGTGGATAACCAGAAGCTTTCGCAAGGCGTTCTGCGCATCAATTATCTTCCTGATGGCGACAGCGGAAACGGCGTCCTGGATTTCACCACCGCATTTTCTCTCGGCGGCAATACCACCGCCAGCAACTTTCCCGCGGGCCAAACCGGCTGCGCTCTGCCGGGGAGCCCCACCTTTCCGAATTCAGCCGCGCTCGATCCCCAGGGAAACCTGTGGGTAGGTTTTGCGAAAAGCAGCGCGATTCTGCGCTTCAACAACCCGGGTTCGGTGAATGCTGCCAGTAGCATATCCTGCCAGCAATTGATTCAGTTGGCAGCTACGGTGCCAAATAATCGCGTGGGCAGCGGTCTGGCGTGGATTGGACATGATCTATGGGGTGCTGATCCAGAATCTCCGTTTGTGATTCGCTTTGCAGATACTGCATGTGCCGTGCCGCCAAGCCCTGCATGTTCCACGACGAATGGAACGGTTGCCACAGCGTTACCAATCTCTTAAACAAATTGGTTCTGTGTTACGATGAGTCTTCCCCCCGAAACCCAAGTAGCAGGTGAAATCTGTATGATCCGTACTGTTCTGACATGTGTTTTAGCAGGAGCCGCTGCATTTGCCCAGACGACAACCAGTGTTCCGCCCAGCGGACAGAGCTCTCCTCCTGCACAAGCGCCGCGGCCCGTTGTGCCCGTGATGCCACCGGTTGCCCCTGCGGAGAATTTGCCGCCGGATACCACCGTGATCACGATTCCCGGCGTGTGTCCTGGCACTGCTGCTAATGCGAAATCCGGCGCCTGCACCACTACCATTACGAAAGAGCAGTTCAATCAAATCGTTTCTCTTATCACCTACAGCAACCAGCCCCTGAACCCGGCAGCCCGGCGCAACTTTGCGCAGAATTACATTCAGATACTGGCCATGGCCGATGCAGCCGAAAAGAGCGGTATGGATAAAGACCCGAAATTCGCGGAATTGCTGAAGATCATGCGCGTGCGTACCCTGGCAGATTTCTACCGGCGCTCTCTCGAAGGGAAGTACAGCAACCCGTCAGATCAGGACATTGAAGCGTATTACAAGCAGAACCAGGCAAAGTTTGAACAGTTGCAACTGGAGCGCCTGTACATTCCCCGGATCAACCCAAAAACTCCGAATATGCCCCGCGCAGACTTCGAAAAAAAAGCCGAACGGGTTGCCAGTGAGATGAGGGAGAGGGCGTCGAAAGGTGAAGAACTCAGCAAACTGCAGGTGGAGGCCTATAACACGCTCGACCTGGCTTCTCCGCCGCCCACCGATCTTGGAATCAAAACCATTACTTCGATCTCGCCGGTATGGCAGTCTGACATAACCAGCCTGAAGCCGGGCGAGGTAACCAGGATGAAGTCTGAGCCTGCAGGATTTATCTTCTATAAATTGCGCGCCCGCAATGTGCTTCCGCTCGCAGCCGTGAAGCAGGGAATCATCCATGAGGTTTCAAAGAACAACATGGATACCGCCATCCACGCCGCCATGGATCGCTTGCATCCGGAGCTCAACGAGCAGTTCTTTACCGTAGCTCCAAGCGGAGTGCGTCCTCCCCGTTTGGTTCCATCGCAAGCGCCAGGAGCGACCCAGGGCAGCGCCGCTCAAAAACCTGCTTCTCCAAAATGAGTCATCTCGCCAAGCGGGAGCGCAAACGATTCACATTGCGCGCATGGCGTTCGCCCGGGAACGATCCAATCTCGCAAGTTCAGGCCTTCAGCGTGTCTCTGTTATGGGCTGTTTCCCCGGCACTATGACTAGCGATACATCCGGAAATCGAATGCCCGTCTGGGCTGAGGCAAACATCAGGGAACTTCAGTATCCGGCGCTTGCCGCTGATATTTCTGCGGATGTATGCATCGTTGGCGGAGGCATCGCAGGACTCACCACTGCGTATCTCCTGGCGCGCGCAGGCAAATCCGTTGTTGTGGTCGAAGATGGCGACATCGGCAGTGGAGAGACCGGACGAACCACTGCCCATCTTTCCAACGCGCTGGATGATCGCTATTACGAACTGGAGCGCCTGCACGGCCATGATGGAGCGCGCATGGCAGCCGAAAGCCACACGGCTGCCATAGACACGATGGAAAGCATTGCCCAGGCGGAGCACATTGAATGCGATTTTGAACGGCTGGATGGGTACTTGTTCACTCCTCCCATGGATGACCACAGTGAACTGGAGCAGGAGTGGCAGGCAGCCCGGCGCGCAGGCGTGATGGTGGAGTGGGCCCCTCGTGCTCCCCTGCAGGATTTCGACACAGGCCCGTGTCTGCGCTTTCCACGGCAGGGGCAGTTCCATCCTCTGAAATATTTGCGCGGGCTGGCGCAGGCAATTCAGCGCCTGGGCGGAAAGATTTATGGAGCCACCCATGCACAGCAACTGCACGATGGCCGTCCTGCCGTGGTGCAAGCTGCGCACGGTCCGGCGGTGCAGGCGGATGCGGTGGTGATCGCCGCGAACGCGCCCATCTTCGAAACGTATGGACTCTATACCGCTGATGCAGGCTACAGAACCTACGCAATCGCTGCGCGCGTCCCTCGTGGCTCAGTTCCTCGCGCTTTGTACTGGGACACGCCCGACCCTTATCACTATGTGCGCTTGCAAAGAGCTGAAAATGAAAGCCGGTATGAACTGCTCATCGTCGGCGGGGAAGACCACAAAACCGGGCAGGCCGAAGATTTTGACGAGCGTTTTGAACGCCTGGAGGCATGGTCACGCGAACGCTTTCCCAGTATTCAATCGGTTGAATTCCGATGGTCCGGACAGGTGCTTGAACCTGTGGACGGACTGGCGTTCATCGGCGCTCATCCTTTAGGCAGGCAAAACATCTACATCGCTTCCGGCGATTCAGGACACGGCATGACTCACGGCACCATTGCCGGCATCGTGCTGTGCGATCTGATCACCGGGCGCGGCAACCGCTGGGCCCAGCTCTATGACCCATCGCGAATCACGTTGCGTGCCTTCAATGAACTCACGCGTGAAAACCTCAATGTGGGCGCGCAGTTTACCGATTGGATGAAAGAGCCGGATGTGGATTCCATCGACCAGATTGCTCCGGGGCAGGGAGCCACCATACAAAACGGATGGCTCAAGCTGGCCGTTTATCGCGATGAGAATGGGAATTATCACCGGCGCTCAGCCGTGTGTCCTCATCTGGGGTGCATCGTCTCCTGGAACTCCACGGAGAAGAGTTGGGACTGTCCCTGCCATGGTTCCAGGTTTGATCCTTACGGAACTGTGATCAACGGCCCTGCCAACAATAACCTTGATTCTCCTGAAGAATATCGGGCGCTGCTGAATGCGGCGACGCTCCTGCTGCAAAGCTCGGCTTCCCTGAGCACGAATTTTCTCGGACGGCTTCTCGGCCTGGGGATGCGGGTAGGGGACTGATCTCAAATGGCAATCAGACGCAGAGATCTTTTTAAATTCGGCCTGGCTGCCGGGGCTGTGGGGTTTTTCTCGACGCGGTCGAACGCGCAACCAGATGGCGACCTGAAACAATTTCTCTGCTTGCCTGACGGGCTGCCGCCGGATTTGCTTGCTCACCCCAGTCCCAGGTCAACTCCTTTCGTCGCGGAGATGAATATCCCGCCCATCAAACAGCCCGCGCAGAAGCCGCTTCATCCACCGCCGGTTCCGGGAGCGCACCAGCGATACAAGGAGTTCCTGCCAAAGAAGTTTTACGAAATCCATGAGCAGGAATTTCTCTGGCAATACCATCCTGAGCCGCCGTATGACAAAGGCAGTTGGTCCTGGGGATTTGATGGCATCACTCCCGGCCCTACCTACCAGGTGCATTATGGAGAGCCCATACTGGTCCGGCGGTACAACAATCTGCCTCCAACGGGAAAAAGCAAAGTCACATTTGCGGTGCCGTACACCACCAGCCATCTTCACAACGCGCATACAGCCTCAGAGAGCGATGGCTACCCCATGGACTTCATCAGGAGCGGATATTACTGGGACCATCACTACTGCTGTTTTCCTTCAGATCATGATCCGCGAGAGAAGCTGACCACGCTCTGGTACCACGACCACATGATGGATTCGACCGCCGCCAACGTGTATGCGGGACTCGCTGGCTTTTTCCTGTTCTTCGATGAGCAGGATTCAGGCAATGAGAATGACCCGAATCCACGGGCCTTCCGTCTGCCCAGCGGCAAATACGACGTTCCTATGCTGCTGCATGACATACTGTTCGACCAGGATGGGCAAGTCGTCTTCAACAAGCTCAACACCGACGGAATACTGGGTGACAAATACACCGTAAACCGCAGGATTCAGCCATACTTCAAAGTAGAGCGCCGCAAATATCGCTTCCGTATCCTGAATGGCGGGCCATCACGCTTTCTCCAGATTTTTCTCAGTTCAGGCCAGGACCGCAAGACACTCCATCCCTTCACCATCATTACCGGTGACGGAAACTTCCTGCCTGAGCCGGTCTGTGCCACCAGCATTTACCTGAGCGTGGCCCAGCGGGTTGACGTGATTCTGGATTTTTCGCAATTCAAAGCCGATGACCAGCTCTACCTGCAGAACCGCCTGGAGCAAACCAACGGCCGAGGGCCGAGTGGAAGAATTCTCGTTCCCGGCGATGACATCATGCGTTTTGACGTAATCGAGGCTACCGGTGAAGACAAGAGCTGTGTGCCGCAAAAACTTCGGGATCTGCCCACCATCGATATGAACCAGATCAAGAGAAGGCGGGTGTGGCAGTTCGACTATCGCGGGGGAGTCTGGACCATTAATGGCAAGGGCGCAGGAGATCTCTCAACCGTAAGCGCAGCCATAGAAGAAGGCAGCGCCGAGATGTGGACCATCCGCAACGAAGGCAAGAACTGGTCGCATCCTATCCATTCACATTTCACCGAGTTCCTGCTCTACAAGGTAAACGGGACAGTCGTCGGCCCAAAACAGATACAGACCAGTGACGTTGAAGACCCGCTGCGCCGTTCGCGCTTCGTAAATCTTCCACCTGCCCCGGCAACAGCCGCAAACGGGAACTGCGGCTTCAAGTGCACAGGTAATCCGATTGACCGGTTTATGGGTGGCACCCGGCGGGATATCACTACGTTGCTGCCCAACGATGAGATTGAGATTTTCATGCGCTGGTATGACTTCCATGGCAAATACGTGATGCACTGCCACAACGTGGTTCACGAGGATCACTCGATGATGATCCGCTGGGACATCATTCCCGGCAAAAGCAAGAAGAAGCAGCCTGTGTCCCCTGCCAAATCAAAAACCAAACCGCAGGGATGATATGCGGCGAGAACAAGGAACTGATTCATGTTGAACCTGGGCAAGATGCTGGTTGCTGCCGTAACCGGCGCTGCTTCTGAGTGTTCGCGGCCCTTGCGTGGCCCGTATGCCGGATACATTCCCAACATCGTGGTGCGCACGCACCTGAACCAGCGCGCATGGTTTTATGACGACCTGATCTGGCGCAGGATTTTCCTGATCCATTGCATCGAGAGCGCAAACCCCGAGAGTCTTTCTGCTGTTGAAACCATGGCTGGGGTGCAGCGCCTGTTGGGCGAGCGGTTGGGACGAGATGTCTTTATTTACTCCATAACTGCTGATCCAGCCAACGATACGCCACGCAGGCTTCGGGGCCTCGCTGAGCGCTATAGTGCACGCGATGGCTGGTTGTTCCTCACCGGAGAAGATTCGGCTCTGGAGCATCTACGAGGCAGGCTGTTCACCTACAACGGCGGACATAATTGCTCCACGATGCTGGTTCGATACGGCAACGAGGCGGTTGGGGTCTGGGGCGGTGTGCCGGTCAGTTGCGGTCCTGAAGAGATCGCCCAACGAATTGCATGGGTCACACCGGGAGAAAGTCCCGCAGGTCCGCCAAAACGAGGTGGACCGCCGCTGCTGGCCGAGCAGCCTGAACAGGAAGACGAATGAGAAAGATCCTCTATCCCGGCAAATGGCTGTGCCTGCTGGCGCTCGCAGGCGGCCTGTGTTGCGCGCAGCAGGCATCCACGGAAAAGTATTGTCCTTTCCTGCCGTCATCGCCAACCACGCCCGGCCATCCGCATCCCCAACCACGCCCGGCGCCGGCACAAGTTACAGTGACGCAGCAGGATGGCATCAGCGTGGCCCGGATCGATACAAGCAAAGGCTGCTTCGCAGAGGAGGACCCGTTTCTGCATCCGCCGGGAACGAATTTTCTGCCCAACATCTTTACCAACGCCTTCGATGGCAGTGGTAACGAAATGGTGAATACTCTGCCTTCCACACCAGATGTTCCTTACAACCTGCACGATGGCCCGCCGGTGGTCAGCAAGACCAATCCCGCTTCACCTACTGACGATCTGATGGAAATCTTCGATCATGTCGATTTCAGAACTTCGAAGAAACGCCCGCTGACGAAATTTGATCTCGATACTATCGCTAAAAACCTGAAACGCGGTGTGGACATTCTGGAAGGGAACCCCATTCCCGACCGCCTCTATAGCGGACTGCCTCTGCTGCACTACAAAGGTCCGGAGAAAGTCAAAAAAGTAATACCCATCAAAGACCAGAACGGCAAGGTAGTCGGCGGAAACGTGGATGTCCACCAGGTATGGTTCGATACCCACATTGAATCGGACACCGCGTTTCTCGATCCCAGCGAGGTAAAAGATGTCCCCTGGACTGTGACTTACACCGTCGACGTGCTGAGCCGGGGCAACGATGACTTTTCGCCGTTCGTGATGTACTTCGACGATCCAGTGCTTACTGCGCCCAAGCCGCCTCTGCCGCACGTAGGTATGGACCAAACCTTCTACAACATGGAAGAAGGCACGCGCACCATCTTCAAGATCAAGATGACCCTGGGCAAGTACTACAACCTTATATATACGTGGGGCTGGCGCTCGCATCCTCCCCGCGTGCAGGTCATGGAGAATGCCAACAAGATGGTAGGCGACAAAACGACAGCGCAATGGGAGCAGGCTGTTTTCGGAGGCAAGACCAAAGAGCAGGCTATTGCTCAGATCGGCGACCTCGCGCCTGCCAAGCGCATGTGGGCAGCACTCCAAGTCGCTCAGGCAGCACTGGCCAAGAAAGATTACAAAGGAGTCGCCGCAAGCATTGCGGAGGCGCGCGCGGCCTTCAGCGACTGGAGAGACCGCACCAGGCTGCCGTATGGCATCAAGGTAGATCAGAACTCCGATCTTACTTTGTTCTATGTGAATAATACGATTTACGGTGAGTTCAAGGATGGCTCGCGGGTGGATTTTCCCGCATGGGTTCTTCGCGGCACGAAATTAAAAATCACACTGATGAATGGCGACTATTTCGACCATGCTTATCAGAACGTTGATTTCGGAGGAGCGAGAGGCTGGGAAAACCAGTTCAAATCCTCAGTGAACGCAGGAGGCTCGGGATGCTGGTTTACCTTCGGCCGCGTCCACTGGTGGATGAATATTCCCTCCATGCTGCCTGATTCGAGTCCATTCCTGGTCACTGTACCGCCCGCGACCAAGAAAGCCGGAGCTTCCGATGTATTCGGTCAATACAAAGTGGAGATCATCTACAACTTCGAGCCCTCGCGCAGACTGAGGTTCTACCAATTCGACCCGATGCACCACGACGAGGCCATCTTCTCCATTCACTAGAATATGTCAATGGCTAATGGAAATTGATCAGTGTGAATCAGTTTCATCTGTGTCATCAGTGGTAAGGTTTTGTTTATTTTGATTCGCATCATTCGCGGCTTACTTGCTTTTGCTCACGCGAATTTCGCGCCCGCAGCAATGGAGATAGCTGCCGGCAACTGCTTAACCTTGCGCGTCCGGGCTGGTGCTTTCCTGAACTGTTTAATGAATTCTGAGCCCAGCTTTTCCAGTCGGGTGTCTCGCGTGGGATCAAGGGAGCGGCACTCGGCGCGCATGGCTTCAGGATCAAAGTTCAAGCCGGTGATATTCACCGTCTCGATCAACTGCTTGTTGGTAAGCAGCGTTTCATTATCCAGGACCACGGAATAGATGTGTACCGCGATGAAGCGGGCAAGGTTCTCGATGTTGCTCATCGACTGGCGCAGCAGTCGGATGCACTCACGCGAGGAAAGACCTACCTTATAGAACAACTCTTCAGATTTCTTCAGCGGCTCGAGGCCGGTAAAGTCAAAAAGACTAGGTTCGCGAGGCTCCTCCGGACGCCCCTGCTTCCAGCGATAGTAGGCGGTGATGAAAGCCTGAACGCTGTGGTTGAGCGGGCCCAGTTTGGCAAAGACATCAAGGTAAGGAACGATAAAGGTGGTATCAGTGAACACCTGGTTCATGAATGGAAACACGTAGAAGGTGAAGTAGATGGTCAGCTCCCAGCAGTATTTCATTACAAAGCATTCCTGGTCGCCCAGAACCTCATAGCTGACCGCATAACTCGGGACATAAGCTTCGTAGAGGCCCCACATCAGCAATTCATATAACCGCGCTTTGACCGCCAGGGTCTGTTCGTCATTAGTCAGGATGGCGTCAGTGATGAAAGTGTTATACAGGGAGATCAGATCGCCGCCCGGACTGTAGAGTGGATCGGTAAACCTTCCAGCCTCGCCTGCAAGCGCCCAGCGGTCGGCGCTGATGGTCTGCTTGCAGTCATAAGAGAAGTCGCGGTACATCGCCTGATCAATGATCTTCTGTTTAGGAAGATCGCGGGCAAAAAGCGGATGCCGCTTACAGACCCATTCGATGACTTTCTCCGGCGACGACACCTCATCTTCATTGACCTTGGCGCGATCATAGACCAGGCCGAGGCTGGTCTTGCCCTGCAATGGAATCACCCAGAACCAGTAGCCTTCACCGCAGAAGTGGTTAGTAGCCAGCCAGGTTGGAATATGTCCCAGCTTGCGCCGGTTCGGATGGAGCAGCATCTCCCTGTGGGAAAGCTCCGTAAGCTTTTCGATATTGAGCAGCCCATCCACCCAGAAAAAGACCGAGCCGTGGCGAATGGGATTTGTTCTTGTAAGCTCCAGACGGCGGGCAAGAAATTTCGATCGTCCGGTAGTATCTACTACCCACTTTGTATGGACTTCATTCTTTCGCTCATCAACCTCAAAAGTCACAACGTGCGGGGTTGAACCGCTTGAGAGCTTTACATCAAGATTGGAAACTCCGGCTTCAAAAGAGAATTTTGGGTCCTGCAAGTTGACCCGCAGCAGTTCTCCTTCAATTTTGTTGCGGTCAAGTTGATAGCAGCAGATATTTGACGAAAACCTGATATAGGACTGGCTGTAGTGTTCATAGCCGGTGTTGGGCTGTCCGGGAGTGGGCCAGTAGAAGCGCAGATTGTATTTCAGGAAGTGCTCGCGGAGCAGGTGCTCTTCCATGTCGAGGATCTTGGAAAGATAGTATCCCTGGACCTGGACATTGGATTCGCCCACCTTCTGCCGCGGCGGAGGAATTTGCGGCCGCTTCTCCAGCAGGAGGACTTTTTTGTCTGAATACATCAAAAGCTGGCGCGCGAGAGTAAGCCCGGCAATACCAGCCCCCAGAATAACAACATCATAATGAGTACTGCCGTCGGCATTTGTCATTGAAGTCCCGAAATATTACACAGCTACTCTTGGCTCGAATGGTGCTTATGTTTATGCGGCAGCACTCCACCGCGCACCGGCCACACATGCATCAACACGCTCTTGTGGTCCCATACTGACGGTCCGACACCGACAAAGACAAACCGCGCAAGATTGGGCGCTGATGCCACGGTCGTGGATGACCAGTACAACGACGGAATCACATTTTCAAAGGGATGCCCCGGCGTAATTGCCGGATTGAATGCGCTGTAATCCATCAGGCTGCGCATTTCAAACAGGTTGGGCAGGTGCCAATCTCCGGATTTGCTGCCGTCATGAAGTCCGGCGTGGCCGGCCCCAAGTCCTTTGCAGTCATCCAGGGCATGTTGCCAGTTCCTGGTGCCGAAGGCGTTCGCATTCTTGAGCCAGATCAGTTCGGTCAGGCGATCGGTAACGGTTCCATTTTTGTTATCGACGAAGCGCGGCTTGGGAAAGGGTATGCCCGCGCGGATATCTGCGTCCTGGCCGGTTCCGGCGCAATTCACAGGCTGGCCCCAGGAGTTGAAGCATTGCGTCTGTCCGGTTTGTGCAATGCGCGGCTTCTCCCCTCCACGAACCGGCCACATGCGCATCGAATTTATCTTCAGGTCAAATACCGGAGGGCCGACCGCAAGCGCTACAAACCAGCCTAACGGTGGAGCCAGCGCCACTGAGGTCGAGGTCCAGTAATTGGACGGATGCAGGTTGATGAAGGGATGATCGGGGGCGATGGCCGGGCCTGAACTGTTGTTGAGGTCCAGTACACTTTGAAATTCATTAACATTGGGTAGCCGCCAGTCTCCAGCCGAACTGCCATCCGTGAGCCCGCCCGTGCCGCTGGCCAGATCTTTTGCATTGGCCAGCGCCTGCTCCCATGGAACCTCACCATATAGATTGCCGTTCTTCAGCCAGATCAAGCCGGTGAGCCTGTCAGTCACAGTGCCATCATTGTTGTCGTTGAAGCGGGGATGAGGAGCAGGAACGCCTGCGCGTATGTCCCCGTCCTGTCCCGTTCCAATGCATTCCTTCTGTCTGCCATGATCGTCCCAGCAGCGTTTCTGTCCGGTTTGCAGGACGCGAGCGGCTTCCGATCCCTGGTAGAAGCTTAAGACCGGAGGTTCTGCAACCGCATTGGCCACTGCCGATTGAAATTGTTTGAAGTGATCGGAGTTCCACTGCTTGCGATAGGCGGAGACGTTCTCCCACTTCTCAAAAATCAGGTATTGAAGCAGGTGGCTGGAATGGGATTGAACCGAGAGGTGAGTGAGGAAATCAAAAACGCTGACGCCTGACATGCGCATGGTGGCAGCGACCAGAGTTCCAGCAAGCCGTTCAAAGTTATCCCGCTCCTCATTGCTGACTTTGAACACGGTAGTTGCGGAGATGGGAGAATTCGGGTCCATTCCGTCCAGGATGCGAGAAACCTGATCATGCTGCTCGGATGACTGCTGATTTTGTGCCATAAAGAAGTCTCCTGCTATTCGGTCTGATCTTTGCGGTGGCCATGCAACTTGTCGCGGACTGGCCAGATAAAAAATGGATGCTCCTTGCTTTCAAAGATCGAGGGGCCAACGCCCAGAATGATGAACATGGCCTCAGTGGGAGCGGCTTCTACAGAGGTGGATGTCCAGTAGCTGGATGGACGAACATTTTGAAATGGATGCCCTTTCGGCAGGCAAGGTCCGGCTTCGTTGTAATCCACCAGGCTCTCGATCTCGCGGATGTTCGGCAGCCTCCAATCGCCCGGCTTGCTGCCATCCTTAAGACCGGCATCTCCGTCGGAAAGAGCGTCGCACAGCGCCAGTCCTTCTTCCCAGACGCGGAAGCCAAATGGATTTCCATCTTTCAGCCAAACCAGGTGAGTCATGTTGTCGGTGACGGTGCCGTCGCCGTTATCGGTAAAGCGCGGATCAGGGAATGGTCTGCCGGCCTGCAATTCGCCATCCTGGCCCGTTCCTTCAGCATTGGTAGGATCGCCGTTGCTGTCGAAGGCAACCTTCTGTCCGGTACGGGGCACCACCGGGCTTTTTCCGCGCACCGGCCACGTGCGGTTTAGGCTGAACTTAATGTCGAACACTGTTGGACCGATGCCCAGAGTCATCATCCAGGACATGCGCGCGGCAGGAGCAAGGGAAGTGGATGTCCAATAGATGGCGGTTCTGACGTTCTCGAAAGGATGCCCTTCAGGAATGATCGGCTCATATCTGCCATAGTCGATCAGGCTGAGCATCTCCCGGAGGTTGGGCATTCTCCAGTCTCCGGCTGCACTGCCATCATTCAGATGGTGAGAGCCGCTGGCCAGCCTGCGTGTCCGGTCGAGCGCATCTTCCCACTTCAATTCACCCAGGGCGTCGGCATTTTTTAACCAGATCAGTTTTGTAAAGTTATCGGTAACTGTTCCGTCCTGGTTATCAGTAAAGCGTGGGTCTGGAGAGCGCTCGCCCTTTTTAAGTTCTCCATCCTGCCCCGTTCCTTGCGGGGAATGAATTTGGCGTCCGCGGGTATCCCAGCATTTTTCCTGGCCGGTACGCGGAACGCGGGATTCAGCCGGATGTTCTTGTGCCATAACACCCCTCTTCTCTTCTTTGAGCAATACCTTTTTCGGTTCTCTGGAACTGCTGAGTTTTTTAGGCATCTCAAAAACATTCTGACGATGAATGTGAACTGGTGTGCTCCTCTGTTTACGGGAACCACAGTGCATCCTGTAGTTTTAGACAGAGGACTGCCCATCATTTGCGAATTGTGACCGCCGCAAGCCGAGCCGCTGCAGTGCGTCTCTACGGCACTCGCGCTAGGTGACCCGGTAACCCGATTTGCCGCCATCCGGTTCTGGTCCGCTGGGTTGTGCCGAGCCGGATTTACCGCTGCTTCCCTTATGAGAGATACTGTCTCGGATATCCTCCAGCACTTCGATCTGCCGTTCGTCGTGCCTGAATTTCTCCCGGGGGAAGCGCTCCAGCACTTCGTAGTAAACGCGCAGATATTTTTTGTCTTCGTGAGGCAATCCGGTGAGATATCCATTGAAGATGTATTTATCGCCGGGATAGTGCTTCCAGCCTCCGGGTACGCGGAAACCGATGCGCGCGCGTTCCTCGGGAGTCTTTGCCGTCTTCACCTTGGCCAGTTCCTGGATGAACTCTGCCACTTTCCATGCAGTGAAGGAGTTGCCATCGAGATTGTCGTAAACCAGGTCTTCCTGCTCTGGAAACGCGTGCTCATGGTTTCGTTTCACAAAGAGGATCTTGTAACGGACCAGTTTCAGCATGTCATCGTGTAAGTTCTTATCCATCGTCATCGCCTTTGCAACGGAGGAGTGGAGTTGGTCTCGTGGGCTCTTCTGCCTGTGAACGGGACTTAACTGGAAGACAGGAGTAAAGGAGGAATTTGCAAAATGGCTTCGCCGGGCCGGAAAGAGGAATCCGGCCCGGCGGGAAAACGGGATATTATTGACCTCTGCATAAATAATGTAATAATAAAAGGGCTCTGTTCTCCGCCTGACAGCTATGCCCAGACCTCAAGGAAGCGCCGATCTACTTGAAAATCGGCGCAGGCGAGCTTTGGCCTTATTGGATTCCGGTTGTTCACTCAATGAGGTGGGACGGCGCATTGGGTGTGCTGCCG
>QHVI01000189.1 GCA_003223515.1 Candidatus Angelobacter sp. Gp1-AA117 | reverse complement strand
TTGATATCGTTTTCGATCCGGAGAACCCCGGCATTCTGTTTGCCGGATTGTGGCAGGCGCGGCGCTCACCCTGGGGCATGGACAGCGGCGGCCCCGGCAGCGGACTTTATCGCTCCAGCGATGGCGGCAGCACATGGAAGCGGCTCTCAGGCCACGGCTTGCCCGATGGAATCATCGGACGTATCGGCGTAGCAGTTGCCTACAGCAATTCCAATCGCATTTGGGCGCTGATCGAGGCGGATAAAGGCGGCCTGTTCCGCTCCGATGATGGCGGCGAGAACTGGACGCTGGTCAACAGCGACCGCCAGTACCGCCAGCGTGCTTTTTACTACACCCACGTCTTTGCCGACCCGCGCTCGCCGGAGGGCGTTTACGTCTTGAATACCGGGATGTATCGCTCCATCGACGGCGGCCGCACCTTCCGGCCGATACGTGTTCCGCACGGCGACAATCACGGGCTGTGGATTGATCCTGCTGATCCGGATCGCATGATTGAATCGAACGATGGCGGCGCCAACGTAAGCACCAATGGCGGAGCAAGCTGGACCACCCAGGGCAACCAGCCTACGGCGCAGTTCTACCACGTAGTAACAGACAACCGCTTCCCTTACTGGGTCTACGGAGCGCAGCAGGACAACAGCACTGTGGGGATTGCGAGCGCCAGCGACAATGGAGGCATTGACCGCCCTGACTGGTATCCAGTAGGCGGCGGTGAAAGCGGATATGTTGCTCCTGATCCGCATGATCCGTTGATTGTGTACGCCGGGTCGTATGGCGGCGAGATCACGCGTTACGATCATCACTCCCAGCAGACGCAAAACGTGACGCCCTGGCCATTGAATCCCATCGGCTCAGGCGCGGTAGACCAGAAATACCGCTTCCAGTGGACGGAGCCTATCGTCTTCTCGCCTCATGATCCAAACACGCTCTATTTCGCCTCCCAGGTACTCTTCAAGACTACCGACGGCGGCATGCACTGGCAGATCATCAGCCCCGATCTCACGCGCAATGACAAGAGCAAACAGCAACCCGCCGGAGGGCCGATCACCAAGGACAACACCGGCGTAGAAGTCTATGACACGATCTTTTCGGTTGTGGAATCACCGCTGCAGAAAGACCTGATCTGGGCCGGTTCTGACGATGGACTGGTGCACATCACCACCGACGGCGGCAAGAACTGGTCAAACATTACACCGAAGAATCTTCCAGAGTGGGGAACGGTAAGCATGATTGAGGCTTCTCCGCATAACGCCGGAACAGCGTATGTTGCGGTGGAGCGCCACCGGTTCGATGATTTTGCTCCGTACATATTCAAGACCAATGATTTTGGAAAGAGCTGGACAAGCATCATCAACGGAATTCCCGCAGGAAACTATGCTCATGCGGTGCGTGAGGATAAGAAGCGCAAAGGAATGCTTTACGCTGGAACTGAAAAGGGAGTCTATGTTTCCTTTGACGATGGCGGTAACTGGCAGCCGCTGCAATTGAACCTGCCCGTCTCGCCGGTCAACGATCTGGTGGTGCATAACAATGACCTGGTGGCGGCCACACACGGGCGGGCGTTCTGGATTCTCGATGACCTCGCTCCTCTGCAGCAGCATCATGCGCAGATCGCCAATGAGGATGTTCATCTGTACACGCCCAGTCCGGCCAGCCATACTGCGTTTCGTGGAGGCTTTGGAGGCGGAGGAGGAGCGCAGGGACAGAATCCTCCGGGTGGAGCAGTTATTTACTATTCGCTGAAGACAGCACTGAAGAGCCCCACGAAAAAAGCAGCAGTCCCTGCAACCACACCCGATCAGGCTAAGGCTACTCCGGAAGGCAAAGAGCCAGGGCAGACCAAAGCGCCTGCATCGCCAGAACCGCCAAAGCCTGAACCGGCAACCAGCGAAACAGAGGCAGCCGGAAAGAACCCGCCGATCACGCTGGAGATTCTGGATCAGAAAAACGCGGTGGTGCGCAAATATCCGCCCAAGCGCCAGCCAGGCGAAGAAGGTGGAGGCGATGAGGAAAGCTTTGGCAGGCCGCCGGAGCGTGGCTTGCCCGTGGAAGCAGGATTGAATCGCTTTGTGTGGGACCTGCGGTATGAAGGCGCAAGCCGCGTTCCGCGTTCGCCTTTATGGGGCGGCAGCACGGAAGGTCCGACTGCGCTGCCCGGAACTTACCAGGTACGTCTCACCGTAAATGGCAAGACCTATACAGCACCGCTGGAAATCCAGCCTGATCCCCGACTCAAAGCCACACCGGAGGATCTGCAGAAACAGTTTGAGCTTTTATCGAAGATCAGCCAGCGGGTTACCGAAACCCATGACACCATCAACCAGATTCGCGACATCCGCACACAGATCAATGCGCTCAACAAGCGCCTGGAAGGTACGCCGAATGCCAAAGCAGTTGCAGATGCCGGGAAACAACTGGATAAAAAGATGACGGAAGTGGAAGAAGCTTTGATCCAGACCAAGGCCCGCAGCAACCAGGATGTCCTGAACTATCCCATCAGGCTGAACAATCAGCTTGTGGCCCTGGGAGGAGTCGTCTCCAGCGCGGACGCTGCGCCCACCCAGGCTTCCTATGATGTTTTTGAGATGCTGAGCAAACAACTGGATGTGCAACTGGCGAAATGGAAGCAGATCGTGAGCGCCGATATTCCTGCCTATAACGAAGTGGTACGCAAGCAGGAAGTGCCGGCGATCATCCTGCCAAAAGCAGGCGCAACTGCGGAGACCAGCCAGCCTTCCTCCAGCGAAGAGGATTAATAACATTCAGTTCTGCCAAAATAGGCCCATCGATAGTTTTAGGCTGGCAAACTATGTCACACGCTGCTGTGACTACAACTACACTGCTGACAATAGCTTGGGCATTATTACCGCTTCAATATTCGTTGTTTTTTGCCATAGTATGCAGTCCGGGTCATTACGAAAGTGTTCCCATTTTGGAACGCGGAACCAACAGATTGCATCAATTTTTATTGACGCAGGCTCTAACCCGATTTACAGTCATTTGCGTCAAAGCGCCACAGAATGAATTACTCATTTGCCATCTGGATTACGCTTTCCTCAAGTCTGGCCCTGCTCTTTCTCTATACAGCCATCATCAATCTGCGCCGGCGGCATCTTCCTGAGATTCGTCTGGATGAGGTCATTCCTCTTCTGACGCCGGTGAATATGGAAGCTTTGTGGCAGATCGCTGAATTAGCTGCAGATGCCGGTGAGCGCCGCAGGCAGGTCCGCCTGGCCAATGAATATCTTCGCCGGATGTCTCACAATGCTGCTCTTCTACAGCGCATCGGCTACACTCAGATCAACAGCCCCAACCCATTGCTGGCCGCGCAGGCCCAGGAATTGATCGATGCCGGCGTGCACGTGCGGCTGTATGCGTTTATCGGACTGGTAGTTTTGTTTGTTCGCCGGATTACGGCGCCTGGCTCGCTGGCCTCAACCACCTCTGAATTGAAGAGCCTGGTTTCTACCAGCCTTGTACCCGCTTACGAACTGCTGAAGAGCAAAGCCGCAAACCTCACCTCATTCCGCGATACCGATCTCCGCGAAGCGCTGGTTCAGAGCCTGTAAAGAAACGGCAAGACCTTTCAACACAGCGCGGCGAAGCCACAACCAAAAGCTACCACAAAGGGCAGAGGAAAGCTGTTTGAGATCTGCAAGTAAACCGCGAAGGACGCGAATAGCGCGAATTTGCCGTGTCTCTATGGTAGGGATTGGCCGCGCTGTGTTGAAAAGGTGTGTTACCGGCATTCCACGTTGATCGGCGAGCGGGTAATCGTCTTGTTTTTCCTCTCTACCCACATCGAGGTTTGTTCGGCCCGCTTATTCAGCGTGACCACCACGATAATGCCGCTGGCTGACTGGAAGCCTGATTTGTGTGGTTCGGTGGCGCAATCAACCTCGTGGCTGGTGATCGTTCCATAGTCGCCGCTGGGTCCCCAGTCCAGGACGAACTGGTTGAGAGTGTAGTCCTTGTATTTGCCGGGATGCTGTTTCCACTCAGGATCGTGGTTATAGATGCCGTAAGCTTTTTCGTAGTCCTTCTGCTCAATCGCCTGGAAGAATTGACCGATGACTTTCTTTTCCGGGTAGTACCGGAAGATGAAATACAACACAACCGCGACAATGACGAAAATAAGCGCGATCAGGATCATCCGGTTGCGCCGTTGCGCTGGCCGGGGATCATATTCAGGAGCATCTAACAATCCCATGGAGCAGTTCCTTTAAAGTGTTCGTTTGAACAGCACGGTAGACAAGATAAACATCACCATTCCAAATAAACCAAGATACAGCACATCAGGCCAGATTGCAGCAATCCCCACGCCCTTGAGCAGCACCGCCTTGAAGCCGTGCACGGCGTAGGTAAATGGATCGATTCTGGCGATCCACTTCAGCCACACCGGAAAAGCCTGCACCGGGTAGATGGCGCCGCTAGGGAAATAGAGCAGCGTATTCAGGATACCGAAAATAGCGCGCGGTACCAGCGGATCGCTCACCCGCACCATCATGAAGAACATCATCGACACGAACGCAAATGAGGTAAGCGCGATCAGCAGCAGCAGCCAGAACAGGTTGGCAGGATGGAAAGAATTGCTCACGCCTGCGATCAGCGAGCCAATCACGGTGAGCACAATCCCGGCCCCCATGGCTTTCAGTGCTCCTGCCACGTTCAGTCCGGCGACCAGTTCCATCTTGGTGATGGGAGTGACCAGATAACCTTCATGCACGCCGCGGGCCTTGTCATCAATGTAGACAATGCCGCCGCCGATCATCACGCTCACGAACATGGCCAGCGCAATGGAGCCGGGCAGAAGATATTTCATGTACTCGATATACGGATAAAGCTCAACCACCTGCAATTCTGCCTGCTGGACAACGCGCGGCTGCACGTCTGGCTCGTTCAGCGCCTGCACAAGCTGGGTCATCTCCTCTTCAAAGGTTGAAGTGAGAAAGTTGTCGGTGTTGTCGATCACCAGTCCGATCTGTGGGCGCGCATGCTCGTAAATATTGCGCGAGAACTGCGGAGGAATGACCAGTGCGGCATTGAGATGACCTTTGCGAACGTCATCCACCATCTCTCTTTCGTCGGTGTAAAGCACCGTGTTGAAGGTGCGGGGATTGTTCTGAATCGACTGCAGCGACTCCATCACGCGTATCGCCTGAGGCCCATTGTCATGGTCGATGATGCCCAGCTTTGCATCATGAATCTTTCCGCCGAAGGCATTCCCCAGCACAATCAATTGCACCAGGGGAAAGACCATGGCCGCCA
>QHVI01000040.1 GCA_003223515.1 Candidatus Angelobacter sp. Gp1-AA117 | reverse complement strand
CCTTTTTTTGCTGCTGCCGGCGCCCCCAACTGTGCAAAGCCTCGTTCCCCATGCGCCGCAATTCCTCCAAGATCCGCCGCTCGGCTTCGGCCGCCTTCTCCACATCCCCGCCCGCGTTCTCAATAATGCCCAGCATCGCCTCAATCTTGGTTTTCAGTTCTGGGTACTCCTTCAGTCGTTCTTCCAAGCTCGGTTGCTGGCTTGGACAAGTCTTCTCCCTATCGGAAAAACGTTCGGTCATAGGTGCTCCTCGAAAATGGATTCACCCATGTTGATTTATCTCACTCGCCAGGAAATGTTCAGCCTTAACTGTTGCAAGAACCTCGCAAGTCACCTCCCCCGGCATTGCCCCGTCAGGCATTGACTCGCACTTTTAATTGCACCCTGTTGATAAGGGGCATGAAGCGGTCGGGCAGTACCATGATAAAATCGCAACCCGGAATCAAATCAAAGTAGGAGTTAAAGCATGAACCAGAAGAAAAAACTTGTGCTCCATCAGGAAACCTTACGAAATCTTGTAGTGTCCAGTGGGTCTAAACCTAGAAAAGATACGCTGATTTTCTGCAACACTGACCGCACCTGCCCGGACATGTTTACTGCTTCAGAGTGTACAAACTGTCTCCGAGTAGGCGTCTAAAAGATGGCTTGGTAGCAGCAGCCTCCAAGCGGGCGGTGTGGCCCGCCCGCCTGTGAAGATTACACTGTTCATTACACATTCCGTGTATTACTGAGCGACTTAAAGATCAATGGCCCTTTCTGTTGCTTTCACGTTTGATACAGCTTTCTTAGGCGCCTGTGGAAATTCAGACTGACCCACCACCCGCAAACACGGCTTGGTGAATTGCCATAATTTGTAATTGCCATAATTGAAAACCCACAGCCGGCCTTCTGATCACGCGCGATCACCAGATCTCACGATTTTCAACGGCCCGATTTCCCGATGACCGGATGATTCGATTTAGAATGTTCCTGAGGTGCAAGACTGTGGCGGTTCTCACTGATTCTGAAGTTCAGCAGGCGCTGGCGTCGCTTTCGGGATGGCAACGCAACGGCAAGGCGATCCAACGTATTTTTGAGTTTCCTGATTTCAAAGCAGCCATGGAGTTCGTCAACAAGATAGCTGACGCTGCGGAGCAGGCCAATCATCATCCGGACATAGATATCCGGTACAACAAAGTGACGATGGCGCTGATTTCACATGATTCCGGGGGAGTGACGCAGCGTGATGTGCGTATGGCGGAAAGAATCAATCAGATTGCGGGTTAGGCCGTTATACCAATGACTCCCAGAACTTGCGGTGGAGGCGGTGTGGCTCTCGCCTGGAATTTGGTAGTGGGTAAGTTGGTAAATGAGTAAATTGAAACCAAACCCCATCAAATCGCGGGTGAGTGCGTCAGGATGCTTTATTAGCTTTCCAGCGCTTCAGAGAGTTGATCGAGCGTATGCTGAATGTTTTCAAGCTGGCGCTCGACGGCCCTGTTGAAATCCACGAATGGGTCTTCCCCTTTGGAGATGCGGTCGAAGAAAACACGTACGTGTTCACGGCCCCGTTCACTGGCAAAGACCAGTCCAACTCCACTGACTCCCAAGACAACTGCAGGAAACCACCAGTTTTTCATGATCCCCCCGGAATGATTCAGACCTGTACCTAAGTATGATGCCGCAAAGTGCTGAAAAGCTAGTACTTGCAGGTTACTTTCGTCAGGTCCTGACCTTCCGGCCATGACAATTTTTGATTTTAAGGCGCTGCGAAACTGACTGCTGTTCTCCGGGTTTAAAAAATATGAGGATAAGGTGCAGCTTTTCTGCTTGTGGGCCGCATCTTACCGTAAACGATTTCAAAAATGAGGTAACCACCATGAAGGCAACAGGGATGGCCTCCGTTTGTGCCGTACTGCTGGCCCTGAGTCTGGGCGCAGTGGCCCAGGACAACGGGAGTTCACAGAATAACCCGGTGCTCAAGACGCGCCCTAACACCGGCACAAACACCACACAGTCCAGTCCTTCGTCTGAATCGACTGTGTACCGCCCAAATCCCAGCGCTCCGCCCAATGCGATTTCTGAGGGCACCCGCTTCATTATCAAGCTGAAGGACACGCTGGATACCAAGAAGATGGATCAGGGCAAGCGCTTCAAGGCCGAATTGCGCGAAGACCTGACTACCCCCAGCGGACTGGTTATCCCCAAAGGACGCACCATTAAAGGCCACGTAGGCAGCTTTGATCGCGGCTATACCGGCGCACACCTGCTGCTGGCGCTGGATGAAATTGAGACCCGCAAAGGCTGGGTTCCGCTGGTGGGCACGGTTACCGGAGTTCCCGGAGACTCGTCAGTGAAGTCGACCGGCAACGAAGGCGAGATTACCCGCAAAGGCCCGGACAAGCGCAAGGTAATTACCGATGCGGCCATCGGTGCAGGCATTGGTGCAGCGACCGGCGCGGCGGTTGGCGGAGGCAAGGGTGCAGCCATTGGCGCTGCAGCGGGAGCGGGCATCGGGACTGGAACCGGCCTGCTGTTTAAAGGCAGCGATGTGAAGCTCGATAAGGACACGCAACTGGAAGTGCGTTTGGATCGAGACCTGGTGGTGCCGAGTCGATAGTGAAGCGATAGTATTTAGAAGTTAGTAATTAGAACTGAGCAAAGGCCGCGGATAACCGCGGCCTTTGCTTTTGTTGTGGTTTTTCACCGCAGGACGCCAAGGACGCAAAACTGGACATATCATTTTCCGGCGCACATTATTGGCGATGCTGCAACGGCTGGCAATACGCAATTTCTCCGATGTATTCCCCCTGGTAACGCATCTAATCAGGGATGGCAAACCGCAACTCCAGAATCTCGCATCCCGGGGGAGGACGTTTTGTCCTGCTGATGATCATTATTATCGTCTTCCTCTTCATTGCAGTGTTTGAGGCACGCAGACATAAGGGCGCCATACAGGTGGTGCCGGCGACGCAACCTCAGTCTTCACAATAAGACAAATAGCACGACAATTCATGGACTGTACCAGCCAAAACATCCTACGGCCACCGGGAAATAAATGGGTAAATGAGTAAATTGGTAAATAGGTAAGTTGAAGATGCCGAGAGAATCTCATTGACTCATTTACCAAATTACCCATTTACCCACTCTGTTACACTCACCTATTCCAATATCAACCGTCGAACTTACCGGGAGTGTTCATGACTCTACGCCGCTTTGTCTCGTTCTGCATTCTTCTGATGCCTTTTTCGCTCTGGAGCGCGTTCGCTCAGGGCCGCGGCCAGGGACAGCCGCCTGCAACCGCTGCCGCACAGAATCAGCCTGCGCAAGCTGCCAAGCCGCCTGAACCGAAGAAGGAGACGCCGGAGCCACCCCCGGTAGTCACACACCATGAAATTCATGTGGGCGGAAAGGTGCTGAAATACACTGCCACAGCCGGCCTGATGCCGTTGCGCAACAATGATGGAGAGATTGAGGCCAACATCTTTTTTATGGCCTATACGCTGGACGGGCAGACACCGGAGCGGCGTCCGTTAACGTTTTCATTTAACGGTGGCCCGGGTTCGGCCTCGGTGTGGCTGCATCTGGGCGCCATCGGTCCCAAGCGCGTGCGCATGCAGCCGGATGGAATGATGCCTGCTCCTCCCTATCAGCTTGTTGATAATGAGTACACATGGCTGGATCAGACCGACCTGGTATTCATCGATCCGGTAGGCACCGGCTACAGCCGCGCAGTGAAAGCTGATTTGAAGAGAAAGTTCCTGGGCGTGCGAGGTGATATTGAGTCGGTGGGCGAGTTCATCCGGTTGTACCTGGGGCGCTACGAACGCTGGTCGTCACCGCTGTTTCTGGTTGGCGAGAGCTACGGAACAACTCGTGCTGCCGGACTCTCCGGTTATCTTGTGGAGCATGGAATCGCGTTCAACGGGATCATGCTGATCTCCAGCGTGTTGAATTTCCAAACGCTGGAATTCGCTACCGGCAATGACCTTCCTTATATCCTGTACCTGCCCACGTATGCCGCTACAGCGTGGTATCACAAAAAACTCAGTCCCGACTTGCAGCAGGATTTCCAGAAGCTGCGCAACGAGGTGGAGCAATGGGCCTCGACTGGATATACCGACGCGCTGGCCAAAGGCGACCGGCTGACCGCCGAAGAACGCAATGCGGTGCTTGACCGCCTGGCGCGTTACACCGGTCTCAGCAAAACGTATCTGGATCAGGCCAACCTGCGGGTGGAGCAGTCGCATTTCTGCAAAGAGCTGCTGCGTGATCGGAAGCTGGTGGCCGGCCGCCTGGATAGCCGCTTTACCGGGAGTGACAGCGATCTGCTTTCGGCTGCAACCAATTTCGATCCCAGCATGAGCGCCATCCGTCCGCCATATACGGCGATGTTCAACCAGTATGTAAGAACTGAGCTTGGCTACAAATCAGACCTGGAGTACTACATCCTGGGCGGCGGCTTCGGATTCTTCGATTGGGACTGGGGATCTGCCATGAATGGCTTCCCTGATACCGGCAATGCGTTGCGCGATGCTTTTCAGAAGAATCCATTTATGAAGCTGTTCGTGGGTTCAGGATTTTATGACCTGGCCACGCCTTATTATGCTACGCAGTACACGCTGAACCACATGGAACTGAACGAAACCCAGCACCAGCGCGTAAGCCTTGGCTACTACCCCGCTGGACACATGATGTATATCCAGGATGAATCGCTGGGGCAATTACGCAAGGATATTGGGGCGTTCCTCAATAATTCGCTGAAATAACTCCTTCAGGATTAAGCGAAAAGGGCAACGGACGGACGCAAAGGAGACTCTGTGTTTCTCTGCGTTCTCTGCGACCTCTGCGGTGAGAAGGTTTTTGTTCCTTTGCGTCCTTAGCGCCCTTTGCGGTTAATTGCCTCCTGCAGCGCTGTGCGGCTGGTTGATCTTGTCGAAGAAATCCAGACCGGCTTTGTTCACCTGCGCGCGCACTTTTACCTCGCTCGTCGTCATTTCGGGTCCCACTCAGAAGAGTCTTTATCACCAGGGGGAAACTCTTCTCCCGGCCAGGACTGGCCGCCGGCAACTTCCTGCACGATGCCATCGTCCACCCACTGATAGCCGCAGGCATCGCAGTTCCACTGGAACTTGGCCGTGAAAAGAGGCTGCGCCGACTCCGGCTCTCCTCTTTCCAGAACCACCGCCGCCGAGTGGCACTTCGGGCACAGGACGGCGCGATCCTTCTCCTCTTCCTGATCGTCGCCATCCTCGCCTGCATACCACGCGGCACGGGCGCGTTTCAGATCGTCAGCCCGGACGTCCAGGCTGAGGAAAGACGGAATCCCGGATGCGGCTAGAAACTCCATTGTGCGCCTGGCTTGATAAAGGTTCTCCGGCCGGTAGAAGATCACAAGGTCCTCATCGTCGGCGCGCGGAGGCAGCGGAGGCTCCAACCTGAGCCGAACAGTAATGCCTTTCTTGGAGAGGACTGCCTGCAGCGCTTTGCGGGCGATCTCCGTGAGATCATAGGCATCCTCTGCGAGAGCGCAAAGCTCGGCTTCGGTCATGTGCTCGTAGTTTTCCTTGTGCTGCCGCAATTGCTGGTCGACGCTTTCCATAAGCAGAAATGATATGCCTGAAAAAATATTACGAATAAATAATATTTCGTTGCGTCCTGCCCCCTTTGCGGTTAATTGCTCCCTGCAGCGCTGCGTGGCTGGTTGATCTTGTCAAAGAAATCCAGACCGGCTTTGTTCACCTGTGCGCGCACTTTTACCTCATCGCCGAGTTCCAGCGCCTGATCTTTTGCGGGATCGTAGGCGGGCCAGCGGACCAGCCCCTCACCATTGGGATTACCTGTGGTTGCGAAGTTCACCCAGTATTGCTCTATGGTCTCGCTCAGCTTCTTATCGGCATCTTCCCAGGGGAAGGGCCAGACGAAGCTGCCGAAGACGTAAGCGATCTCCGCTCCATGGAACGCGCCAAAGCGACTACTTTGCGGGCCGGGTGGCCTGCGGCTGAAATAATAAAGATAAGCGGGCTGGTGTCCGGTGTGGCTCTGCATGGCGGCCCAGGTACGCATCTCCCAGCCGAACACCTGGTCACGATAAGCAGCGTAAAACGAATGCACCGCCTCTTCATCGCTGCCTGCCGGATAGATCTTCAGGAATTCCGGGGCGCGCTCTCCATAGCGCTGCTGCACACCAGCGGCAAAGAATGCAGCCTTGGTGTTGATCATCTGCGGCGCCAGTGCCGTGCCCTCATCGGCATTGTTGCCCACGATCAGTGGGACATCATTCTGCTTTCCCCGAGCAAAGATCGTATGCACGTCCTGTGGCACCACCCAGCCATCGACAATGGCGAGCATTATCTCGCCGTCGGTGGCCTTCAGCAATTCTTCCGCAGAACGCTCACGCAAGACCTTCAATTCGTGCTGCTCAATGCCCAGTTTTGTGGTTAGCCGCACGCCGGCCTTTTCTGATTCGGCCAGAGTCGGCATCGAAGAGAAGATACCGCCACTTTCGCCGATGGCGCGATGGAAGAGGCCTTTGGCAAGTGGGCTGGCCATCAGGGCATTCACGGCCCACGATCCTGCGGATTCGCCAAAGATGGTTACACGGCCCGGATCACCGCCGAAAGCGGCAATGTTCTTCTTCACCCATTGCAGCGCGGCAAGCTGATCGAGCAGCGCATAATTTCCTGAAGCGTGATGTTTCGATTCGGCGGTGAGTTCGGGATGGGCAAAGAAACCGAAGATGCCCAGCCGGTAATTGATGGTGACTACAATAACGCCTTTACGCGCCAAAGACTCTCCATCATAAGCACGCGAGTCGGCATGACCGCGGGTGAAGCCCCCGCCGTGAATCCACACCATCACAGGCAGCTTGGCTTTGGGCGATTTGGCGGCTGTCCAGATGTTCAGGTACAGGCAATCTTCGCTGAGCGGCGGCAACTCGCTGCGGTACAACACCGCAGTTGCCGGATAAGGGGTCTGCCAGCATGCATGGGAGAACTCTTTCGCCTCCCGCACTCCCTTCCAGGCCGCGGGCGGCTGCGGTCCCTTCCAGCGCAATTCACCAACGGGCGGCGCTGCGAATGGAATTCCACGGTATACACGAACATCAGGCTGTTTGCCGGTGGCGCCGGAAAGCAAGCCCTGCTCCACTTTTACCGGGTCGGCAATCTGCGCGGTCGAGGCCGTGGCCAGGATGAATACCACAGAAATAAAAATGACAGTCCTGTTCAAGCGATGCATAAAAAGAATCCTTTCATGGAACCATGTTTATAAATGTGATTGGGTGAGGCGGCAACAGATTTCCTGTTATGCCGCAGAGCACCTTCTAAACGGTTCAATAAATATTTTTCCTTGACACAGGTTTGCCTAGTAATGCATATTTATACATACATTTGAATAATTATACATTGAGCAATATGTCGAAACTCGCGCGGCAACAGATCATTATTGAACTTACACACGAAGGGCCCCTGCCCAACCAGCAGGAGTTGTGCAAGTTGCTGGGGCGGCGGGGAATCCAGGTCACGCAGGCTACACTCTCGCGCGATCTTACCGAACTGCGTCTGGTGAAAACGTCTGAAGGTTACGTGTTGCCCAGCGGCGATGCGCCTGCCGAGCCTATGCCTGCTGTATCGCGAGTGGTGCGGGAGTTCGTGCGCGAGGTGCGGCGCGCGCAGAACCTGCTGGTCATCAAGACGATTCCCGGCAGCGCGCAACCGGTAGCGGTTGCCATCGATGCTGAAGCCTGGGACGAAGTTGTGGGCACCGTAGCCGGTGATGACACCCTGCTCATCGTGAGCACCAGCAACAAAACTGCGCGGCAGCTCCAGATCCGGTTGGAGGCGATGCGCACCTGATGCCGGCCACCATCCAACCCGCGATCATTGGCGCTACCGGTTATGCCGGATTCGAACTGACACGCCTGCTCCTGCGGCATCCGCAGATGAAGAAGCCTGTGTTATTCACGCGCGAGGCCCACCATGGCAAGACGGCGCAGCTTGACGAGGTGTATCCGCACATCAGCGGCAATGGCGGTCATCCGCTGGAGCCGTTGAGCTGGGAGACGCTGCATAAAAAAGGTGTGAACGTGGTGTTTCTGGCTACTCCGCATGAGTTCTCACGCGGGTGGGTCCCTGAAGCCATGCATCAAGGTTTGCAGGTGGTTGACCTGAGCGGTGCGTGGCGCATTGGCACCCCTGAATACCGCAGCATTTACAAGTTTGAAGATGCCGATGCGAAAGTGGCCGACCAACTCACGGGACAGGCAGTTTACGGAATTCCTGAGCTGCACCGCGACAAACTGAAAGATGCGGCGCTGGTAGCGAATGCAGGCTGCTATGCGACCTCGGTGATCCTGGCGCTGGCTCCGCTGGTGCGTAGCGGGCTCATAGATCTGAGCTTTGGCGCGATCTGCGATGCAAAATCGGGCGTTTCCGGCGCAGGCAAAGAGCCGACGCAGAAGACGCACTTTGTTGAGGTGGCGGAGAACCTCTCTGCCTATTCAGTTTTCAATCACCGGCACACAGGAGAGATTCTGGAGCAGCTTGGGCTTACGCCGGAGCAACTGGTATTCACGCCGCACCTGCTGCCGATTCCGCGCGGCATCCTGTCCACGATTTATGTGCGGCTGAATTCGGTGATGCCGCCGCAAGCGGTGGAAAGCTGCCTGCGTGAATTTTATGCAGGATCGCCGTGGGTGCGGATCTTCCCGCATGGCAAGCTGCCGCAGATCCAGTATTCGCTGCATACGAACTATTGCGATATTGGCTTCACCCTGGCGCCGGATGGCCGGCGGGTGGTGATGGTTTCCTGTCTCGACAACCTGATGAAGGGCGCGGCCGGGCAGGCAGTACAAAACATGAACCTGATGTTCGGGTTTGATGAACAGGAGGGGCTGAAGTGAAAATCGTAGTCAAACTCGGCGGGGCCACTCTGGATGACCCGGCTCTGCTGCATCGGGCTGCCCAGGCCATCAGGCAACTGGCCACTGACCACCAGGTTGCCGTGGTACACGGCGGGGGCACGGCGCTCACGCGCATGCTCTCAAAGGTGGGAAAGATCACCGAATTTGTCGATGGACTGCGGGTGACTGACGCTGAAACCCGCGACTTCGCCGTGATGGTTCTTGCCGGACAGATGAACAAGAAGCTGGTGGCTGCGCTGGCCGCGGCCCGACAGCCTGCGATGGGACTCTGCGGCGGTGACGGCCTCGCCTTCCGCGCCCGCAAGAAGACTTCGAACGGCCATGATCTTGGATACGTAGGTGAAATCTCGGCGGTTGATCCGAGCTGGATCACCACCATCTGGCAGCAACACTCGGTCCCGGTGATTTCCAGCGTGGCGCTGGGCGGTGATGGGCAGTATTACAACGTGAATGCCGATCAGATGGCCTCAGCCTGCGCCGTGGCCTGCCACGCGAATGCATTGATCTTCCTGACGGATGTTCCCGGAGTCAAGGGCGCTGACGGACTGGTCATTCGCTGGCTCAAGCTGAATCACGCCTCTGAGTTGGCGCAGCAGTCTGTGATTTGCGGGGGCATGTTGCCCAAGCTGGAAGCGTGCCGGCAGGCGTTGCTGAAAGGCGTGCACCGCGTCCGCATACTTCCTGTGGCCGAAGTAGAGAGGCTGCCGCAGTTTTACTTCACAAAAATTGATTCCGGCACGGAGGTACTGGTCGCGTGAGCGTTAATCTGGAGCAGATCAGCAAGCTCGAATCGAAATACCTGCTCTCTACGTATGAGCGCTACCCGGTGATGCTCAAGCGCGGGCGGGGCGTCTACGTCTATGACGACAAGGGCCGGCGCTATCTCGACCTGCTCAGCGGCATTGGCGTGAATGTGCTGGGTTATGCGCATCCGGTGATCAGCAAGACCATTGCGCGGCAGGCCAGGCTGCTGATTCACACCTCCAACCTCTTTTATCACGAATACCAGGGAAAGCTGGCGGCGGTGCTGACCAGGATTTCTGGATTAGACCGCGCCTTCTTCACCAACAGCGGCACGGAAGCGTGGGAAGGGGCGCTGAAGCTGGCACGGGCCTATGCGCGGGAAAACTGCGCCCAAGGCAAAGAGCCGAAGTGGCGCATCCTGGCCCTGGAACATGCGTTTCATGGACGCACCTTCGGCTCGCTGGCGACCACTCATAAGGAAAAATACCGCGCGCCTTTTGCTCCGGTTCTACCGGGCGTGCAGTTCGTGAAATTCAATGATGTGGCCGACCTGGAGCGCAACTTCGATGATACGGTCTGCGCCATCGGGTTTGAGTTCCTTCAGGGCGAGGGCGGCATACGTCCGGTGAGCAAAGAGTTTGCGGAGGCTGCCTGCCAGTTGTCACGCAAGCATAATGCCCTGCTGATTGCCGACGAGATTCAGAGCGGCATGGGGCGCACTGGACGCTGGTTTGCCTATCAGCATTACGGCATTCAGCCGGACCTGGTCACAGTGGCCAAACCGATTGCCGGGGGGCTTCCTCTGGGCGCACTGCTGGTCAGCGAGAAAGTCTCGCAGTGCATTCATCCCGGCATGCATGGAACCACGTTTGGCGGTGGTCCGCTGGCGTGCGCGGTTGCGTTGCAATTGCTCAACATCCTTGAGAAGCACAAGTTGCTCAAGCATGTGCAGGCGGTCGGCAGCTATCTGATCGATCAGCTCAAGAAATTGCAGAAGCAGCACAGCGCAATTCAGGAAGTGCGCGGAATGGGATTGATGGTCGGCATGGAACTTGATTCCCCGGATCTGGCGAAAGCGGTGATGAAACAGATGCTGGAACGGAAGATCATTCTGAATCGAACGGATGAAACGGTGATCCGCTTCCTGCCGCCCTATCTAATCACCAGAAAGCATGTGGATGTGGCGATGGAGCAGTTGGGACAGGTGCTCAAAATGCAGAATAGCGGCGCCGTGAGCAAAATTTTTGCCGCTGGTAAACGCTGATGACGCTGAAACCTCAACACAGATGACACAGATTAAACAGATCGGCACAGGTTTAGAAATAAAGTTTGGGATATCGAGAAGTTGAGCCAGGAGAGGAGAACATAGCTGATGGGAGCACGGGTTTACGATTACGCCGCGTTAGGCGAGCCGCTGGAGCAGCCGTTTGTCCGCCGCGATCTCATCTCGGTGCAGGATTTTTCTCCCGAAGAAATCAGGTCGCTCTTCGAACTGACGAACATCATCAAGAACCGTCCTGCGGATTTTCGCGGAGCACTGGCCGGTAAACAGCTTGTGCTGTTCTTTGAGAAGGCGTCTTTGCGAACCCATCTCACTTTCGAAGCGGGCATGGCCAGTCTCGGCGGCACCTCGTTTTTTATGGATCAGACACGGGCGCGCCTGCATGAACGCGAGCCCCTGCGCGATATCGCCCACAACGTGGAACGCTGGGTAGATGCGGTGGTGCTGCGCACCTATGAGCACCAGACGATCGTGGAGATGGCGCAACACGCCTGCATTCCCGTCATCAATGCGCTGAGTGACCTGGAGCATCCGTGCCAGGCGTTTGCCGATTTCTTTACCCTGCAGGAAAAGTTCGGTGATCTTCGCCAGGTGCGCATGGCTTACTTCGGCGATGGCAATAACGTGGCTCATTCACTCATGCTGGCCGCAGCCAGTCTGGGCAGCAGCCTCACCCTGGCTACACCTGCCGGCTATGCTCCCAATCCTGAGATTACGGCGGCTGCTCTCGCGATTGCCGCAACCACCGGCGCAAGGCTGGAACTGACTGAAGATCCCTGGGCGGCGGTGAGCGGCGCAGACGCCATTTATACCGATGTCTGGACCAGCATGGGGCAGGAAGATGAGGCCATAGAGCGCGCGGCTATTTTTGCGCCCTATCAGGTGAATGAGGCGCTGAAGTCAAAGGCTGCGCCCCATGCGGTCTTTATGCACTGTCTTCCGGCGCATCGCGAGCAGGAAGTTACAACCGGCGTGATCGATTCACCCTGTTCGGTAGTTTTCGATCAGGCTGAAAATCGTATGCACGTGCAGAAAGCGATTTTACTTTTACTGCTGGGCAGTGGTGTGCGCCGCTTCCCTTCAAGGAGCAATCATGCGTGAGAAAGTAGTGCTGGCCTACTCCGGAGGTCTGGATACCTCTATCATCATTCCCTGGCTGAAGGAAAATTATGACTGCGAAGTCATTGCCATGATCGCCGATGTCGGCCAGGGTGATGACGTTGATGCAGTCGCTGAAAAGGCCCGCAAGACCGGCGCTTCCAAGGTCACCGTGGTTGATCTGCGGCAGGAGTTTCTAACCGGCTACGTCTTCCCCACGCTGCGCGCCGGGGCAGTGTACGAGCACAAATATCTTCTGGGTACTTCGATGGCTCGTCCGGTCATTGCCAAGTACCAGGTGGAAGTGGCGCTCCAGGAGAACGCCACCGCCGTTGCTCACGGATGCACCGGAAAAGGCAACGACCAGGTGCGCTTCGAGCATGCTTTCCAGGCGCTAGCTCCGGAGTTGAAGGTGATTGCACCGTGGCGCGAATGGAACCTGAAATCGCGCGAAGACTGTCTTGATTACGCCGAGCAGCGTGGCATCTCGGTAACCGCCAGCCGCGAGAAGATCCATAGCCGTGACCGCAACATCTGGCACTTGAGCCACGAAGGCGGCGAACTGGAAGATCCAGCCAACGCGCCGCTCGATTCCACGTGGCAGCTCACGCGCTCGCCCCAGGAAGCTCCGGATCGCGAGGAAGAAGTCACCATTGGCTTTGAAGCCGGGACACCGGTTTCTGTTGGCGGACAAAAACTCGATCCGGTATCGCTGGTGGAGCTGCTCAACGAGATTGGCGCGCGTAATGCCATTGGCCGCATCGATCTGGTAGAAAACCGGTTCGTGGGCATGAAGTCGCGTGGATGCTATGAGACTCCCGGAGGAACGCTGCTGCTCACGGCTCATCGCGAACTGGAGGCCCTGTGTCTGGATCGCGACCTGATGCACTTCAAGCAGCAGATCGCCCTCAAATATGCCGAGCTGGTTTACTACGGCCTGTGGTTCACTCCGCTGCGTGAAGCCCTCGATGCATTTGTTAACGAAACACAGAATGACATCACCGGCACGGTTACGCTCAAGCTCTACAAGGGCAACATCGCTGTGGCCGGCCGTGAGTCTGAGTTCTCGCTCTATCGCACCGACCTATCGTCGTTCACCATGGGCGAGAGCTATGACCAGAAAGATGCCGCCGGGTTCATCCGCATCCTGGGGCTGCCTGCACGTTCACGGGCGCGCATTCACCAGGAGGTTACCAAATGAAGATGTGGTCGGGCCGGTTCCGGCAACCACTCGATCCGCATTTCGAGCAGTGGCAGCGGTCGTTTCCGTTTGACCAGCGGCTGCTGCTCTATGAGTTGGCCGCCAGCCGCGCCCATGCCCAGTCATTGCGCGCTGCCGGTGTGCTGTCTGCGGAAGAGTGGGAGAAGATGGCCGCCGGGCTGGACCAGATCGAGAAGAAAGGTGAAGAAGAGCCGGAATTTTTTGATGATCCAGAAGCCGAAGACGTCCATCATTTTGTCGAGAAACAGCTTGTCAGCCTGATTGGCGAGACCGGCAAGAAGCTGCACAGCGGACGCAGCCGCAACGAACAGATTGCCGCCGACCTGCGGCTGTTCGCGCGTGACAGCATTGACGAGCTTCAGACCAATCTACGCGATCTGCTGGAAACGTTGGTCGCTCGCGCAGAGCAGGCAAAATCGGCAGTGATGCCTGCCTACACGCACCTGCAGCGGGCTGAACCGGTATTAGTGGCGCACTGGCTGATGGCTTACTTCCAGATGTTCTGGCGTGATCTGGAGCGTCTGGCAGACTGCCGCAAGCGGATGAATGAATCGCCGCTTGGGTCAGGCGCGGTAGCAGGGGCGACACTGCCGCTGGATCGGGAGGTCAGCAGCCGGGAATTGCAGTTCGACCGCCCTACAGCCAACAGCATGGATGCCACCAGCGACCGCGACTTCGTGATCGAGTTTGTGAATGCGTTGTCGCTGCTGGCCATTCACCTGAGTCGCTGGGCGGAAGAGTTCATTCTCTTTGCCACGCAGGAATATGGGTTCATACGGCTGCCGGAAGCGTATGCCACTGGCAGCAGCGCCATGCCGCAGAAACAGAATCCTGATGCGCTGGAGCTGATTCGCGGCAAGGCTGCGCGGGTGATTGGCAACCAGATGGCCTTGATTACGGCACTCAAGGGTCTCCCGCTGGCCTACAACAAAGACATGCAGGAGACGCAGGAACCACTCTTTGAAGCTGCGCTTACGGTAAAGCATTGCGTGGAGATTGCCCACGGCTTCATGCGGCAGGTGGCCTTCAACTGTGAAACCATGCGCCGGGCCTGCGAAAAAGGATTCATGAACGCCATGGCCGCCGCCACGTATCTGGCCAGGCGGGGTGTTCCCTTCCGCCAGGCGCATGAGGCAGTGGCCAACGCGGTGCAGAGGTGCCTGGAGCAGGGATGCGAATTGCAAGACTTAAAGCTGGAAGAACTGCAGCAGTTTAGCCCTGCCTTTGGCAAAGATATTTACGACCATTTAACCATCGAAGCGGTGCTTGCCTGCCATGATGTGGATGGAGGCACAGCCCCGCAGCGCGTACAACAGGCACTGCAGGATGCACGCAAGAAACTTTCTTCTTTTGTTTCCTCTGCGTCCTTTGCGTCCTCTGCGGTAAATCGCAAATGTGTCCGCTCGCATGAGACTTAACGTGAACATGGTCCAAACTCGTAACGCGATTCTGCCGGATGTGAAGGCCATCCACGCCATCATTCAGCCCTATGCGGGCAACGGTACTCTTCTGCCCCGCACTGTGCCTGAATTGTGCGAGAACATCCGCGATTTTGTGGTGGCCGAAGAAAACGGCATAATCATCGGCTGTGGTGCCCTTCATCTTTACGGCATACATCTTGCCGAAGTCCGCTCCATTGCTGTCGATCCCAAAGCCAAAGGACAGGGTGCGGGAATGCTGGTGGTTGAGGCGCTCCTGGAAGAAGCTGAGCGGCATCATGTGACCTGTGTCTGCCTGTTCACACGCATACCCGACTTTTTCGCGAAGATGGGCTTCATTGTGGCCTCACGCGACGAACTGCCGGACAAGATTTATAAAGACTGCATTCACTGTCCTAACCTATACGCCTGCGATGAGATTGCCATGGTGCGCGGCAAACTTCCCGAACTTTACCTGGAGCAGCGCGGCTCACTGAATATTCCCATCCCGCTGGTGAGGCTGGAGCGGTGATCCACCTGCCCCGCGGCTTTCTCTTTTCTGCCTGCGCAGCCGGACTCAAAGCCAGCGGCAAGCCCGATCTGGCCTTTGTGTTGGCTCCTGAAGGCGCATCGGCTGCCGCCGTGTTCACCCGCAACCAGGTGGTCGCCGCGCCCGTCACTCTAGGACGCGAGCACCTGCGGGCTTCACATGGAAAAATCCATGCACTCATCGTGAATGCCGGGAACGCGAACTGCGCCACTGGGGCACAGGGTATCAAGGCGGCGAAAACGGTCTGCCGGGCCGTCGCTTCTGAAATCTCTAAAATCAAAGCGCGGCCGCAGCAGGTCTTCCCTTCTTCGACCGGGATCATCGGCGTGCCGCTGCCGGTGGAAAAGGTCACCACTGCTCTGCCCGGCCTGATCGCGGTAGCCAGCCCGGAAGCTTTCATTGCTTTCGCCACCGCGATCATGACTACAGATACAAAGGCCAAGATTGCCTCGGAAGAATTCGAATTCAAAGGCAGAAAGGCCGGTATTGTGGGGGTAGCCAAGGGCGCGGGGATGATTCATCCCAACATGGCCACCATGCTGGTCTATCTGTTCACAGACATAGAGGCTTCTCCTCGCGATCTGCAGAAGATATTGAAGGATGCAGTGGATCAGAGCTTCAACAACATCTCCATAGATGGCGATACCTCGACCAATGACACCGTGCTGCTGCTGGCCAGCGGCAAGAGTAATGTGCAGCTCAAGCAGGTACGCAAACAGTTTGAGGGCGCGCTGCGCAATGTATGCCGTTCGCTGGCACAGCAGATCATTGCCGATGGTGAAGGCGTAAAGCACGTGGTCACGTTGAGGATTGAGCAGGCGCGCTCCATGGAAGAAGCCCGCCGGATTGCCGGTACCATTGCTACTTCACCCCTGGTGAAAACCGCCTGGGCCGGGGCCGATCCGAATTGGGGACGCATCCTGGCAGCTATCGGCCGCTCCGGTGTAAAAGTGAATCCCACAAAGATCAATATCTATTTAGGCAACCAGCAAATCTGCAAAAACGGAGCCGCCGCAAAGTTCGACGCCAGCAAAGCACATGAATATATGTCGCAGCCTGCGTATGACATTCGGATTGCATTAGGATCAGGTAAGACTTCGCTTGAATTCCTCTCCTGCGATCTCACGACGGAGTATGTGCGTATTAATGCGGATTACAGTACCTGAGAAAGCAGCTGGCAAATAGCAACTGGCAACTGGCAACTAGCTTTGACTCTTAGTTTTCTTGGCTTTTGGCTGATTCAAAAAGGAACTTTATGGATCGCAGCCGCCCTCGGCTAATGTCACTTACTTTAGGACACCATGCTGTATCCCAATGAGAGATGTCATTCCGAACGCCCGTTAAGCTCACGCGCGTTTTCTTCAGCGCGTGAGTAGGGCGGAGGAATCTGCCCCGCTGCTGCCCGCCCATGCGAAAATTCTTTTAAATTCATGCTCGAATGTGCAAAGTAAGTGACATTGGCCGCCCTCGGCTGCGCGGATTAACGCTTGGATTTGAAATTCGCATGTACAACATGGCATCTACTTTCATTCTTCCTCTGCGCTCTCTGCGTCCTTTGCGGTAAAAGCCGTTTGTCGCCGATTGCCGCACGACACGGTATCCAGCCACGTGTCAAAATCAAAGGGGCTGAATGAACTCCCTTGCCGAAATCACGCAGCTTTATCAAAAGTTCGCGCACGATACCGCCTTCGTCCATCATCGCGGCTACCGCACCCTGCGCTGGAGCTACGGTGAGACCGCGGAGTTGGCCTTTCGCTTTGCCCGCGAGTTGGAACAGAGAGAAATCAAAAAAGGTGAGCGCGTGGTGCTCTGGGGAGAGAATTCTCCGGAGTGGGTTGCGGCCTTCCTGGGATGCATGCTGCGCGGCGTTGTTGCCGTTCCCATGGACAAGATCGCCGCACCTGACTTCATGCAGCGCGTCGCCAGGGATGTGGAAGCCAGGCTGGTGGTCTGCTCGAAGGCATTAGCAGATGCAGCCGCAGCATGGCCGCATCTTGAACTGGAAAATCTCCGGGAATCGCTGGCCCATCTTCCTGGAGATGTTGATGCGCCCATTCCTCTCACGCGTGATGACACCGCCCAGATTGTCTTTACCTCCGGCACTACAGCGGAGCCGCGTGGCGTGGTGCTCACGCATGGCAACCTGCTGGCCAGCCTCAGCCCGATCGAGCAGGAAATCCCGAAGTACATCAGATATGAACGAATCTTTCATCCCATTCGTTTTCTGAACCTGCTGCCGCTCAGCCATGTATTCGGGCAGTACATGGCCATCTTCATTCCTCCGCTGATCGGGGGCACGGTGATCTTCCAGGACAGCTTCAATCCACGCGAAATCATCGCCGCAATCAAAAGCGAGCGCGTGTCAGTGCTGGTGGCCGTGCCGCGCGTGATGGAGTCGCTGAAGCACAAGATCGAACATGAATTCCCTAACCAGCTAAGCAGGCATTTCGCGGCTTCGGCACAGCATCATTTTCTGCTGCGCTGGTGGCGCTTCAGAAAGATTCACCGGGAGTTTGGCTGGAAATTCTGGGCGGTGGTTTCCGGAGGCGCTGCCCTGGATACCAGCACAGAAGAATTCTGGCGCAGGCTGGGTTATGTGGTGATCCAGGGATATGGGCTCACGGAAACCAGTTCGCTCATCAGCCTGAATCATCCCTTCAAAGTCGGGCACAAATCCATCGGCAAAGTGCTTCCCGGACGCGAGATCAAACTCGATCCACAGACCGGCGAGATTCTGGTGCGCGGTGAAAACGTGGCCCGGCAGTACTGGCAGGGAAAAGAGTTGAAGCCTGTGGCAGGCGAAGAAGGCTGGTTCCGTACCGGTGATCTGGGCGCGGTAGATGAGCAAGGCAATCTCTACTTCAAGGGACGCAACAAGAATGTGATCATCACTCCCGCCGGCCTCAACATTTATCCTGAAGACCTGGAAGAAGCCTTGCGCGCGCAGCCGGAGGTCCGCGACTGCATAGTTTTTGGCGTGGCACGCGGCGGTAATGCCGAGCCCTGCGCGGTGCTGCTGCTGCATGATAGTGCTTCTGCCGAAAGTGTGGTGAAACAGGCCAACCAGTCACTGGCTGATTTCCAGAAGATTCGCTGCTGGTTTCAGTGGCCCGATGAAGATTTCCCGCGCACTTCCACACAGAAACCAAAATTGGCCCTGATACGTGACGCAGTAGAATCGCAACTCGCCGGGAACAGGCACGCCTCTGCCGCTCAGGGAACTCTTCAGGAACTCATTCAGGGAGTAGCGCGGCATCCGGTAAAGCTGAGTCCGGAGGCGCGGCTGGAAGATAATCTCGGGCTGAGTTCGCTGGACCGCATCGAGTTGATGAGCGCCATTGAAGACCGCTATCAGATGGACCTGAGCGGACGCGATTTCGCGCAGGTCGCGACCGTGGCCGATCTCGAAGACCTTGTCAAAAAATCTTCGGCCAAAGGCGAGCCCCTCAATTATCCGTATTCTCCCTGGGCGCAGCGCTGGCCGGTCACTTGGGTTCGTCTCCTTAGTTATTACCTGTTCGTCTGGCCCGCAACCATGATCATGGCCAAACCCCGCATCATTGGACGTGAGAGCCTCAAAGGCTTTTCCGGTCCGGCGCTGATCGTCTCCAATCATGTAACCCAGACGGATATCGGCTTCATCCTGGCAGCGCTCCCCGTGCGTTTTCGTCACCGGCTGGCAGCAGCCATGCAGGGAGAGATGCTGCGCAGCATGCGCTATCCGCCAAAAGAATGGTTCTTCCTGCGCCGCTGGTATGAGCAGCTTCAGTATGCGCTGGTGGCCGCGCTGTTCAACGTGTTCTCTCTTCCGCAGCGGGCGGGTTATCGCGAGAGCTTCCAATACGCCGGACAACTGGCTGATAGTGGCTGGAATGTGCTGGTCTTTCCGGAAGGCAAGCGCACCGAGACCGGAGAGTTAAACGAATTCCGCAAAGGCATTGGCCTGCTGGCCACACGGCTGAATCTTCCGGTGATTCCCATGCGCATCGATGGATTGTATGCATTGAAGCAGCAGAAAAAACATTTCAGCAGGCCGGGGATGGTACAGGTACATATTGGGGAGCCGGTTCGATTTGAAACGACCGAGGATCCGGAGGAGATTGCGAAGAGATTGCAGCAGATCGTCCTGGAACTGTAAGAGTATTCTTGGATGCGGGCGCTCGGAGGCTGTGACTTTTCAAGGAACCACAATGGATCCCAACACTCCCACTGTTGCGCGGGTTGAAGTGGTCATAGGTCAATGGGCAACGATTCCCTCCCATGTCGGTTAAATCCGGTTGCATTTCTATAAAGTAGCTACTATAGTATCTATGCTCCGCCCAGGCGGAAGCGCAGGCTTGTTCTTTGAAAACTGAATATACATTCACGCTTGCAGCACACGTGTATCTTGAGGGGTGCACCCCACTTTCCTCTGTGCCCTTTGTGGTTAGCTTTTGGTTGTGGCTCGCCACGCTGCTATAAAAGCCTCTTGTTCCGCTTCTGAACCGGAACACGGAACGTCAACCGGAACAGCAGATGTGAAGCAGTGAAAGGACTTAACTCCACTTGTTCCGTGTTCCGGTTCATCTCATCTAATTGTCAAAGCACTCTGACTGCCATGCAAATAGATCGCTCACAGAAGCGGCAATGTTGTAAATGCAAAAAGTCACAGCCTCTCAGGATGACAAAAAGTGAGAGAGCATATTCTCGCTACGCCCGCTTCTCTTTTCGCGCTCTGGTTTTGGCGGCTTTGGTAGGTGAGGCCGGCTGGACAGTTCCTCCCAACTCCTGCAACGCTTCCACTTTCGGCAGTTTCTGTTTGAGCTTCAGCACTGGTTCGAACAGGTCGCCCGTTTTATCTACGCGCTTGAGCACTTCATCGGAGGTAAACACCAGGGTTTCCGGGTCTTCTTTTTTCAGGCAGTTCTCGACTTCTTTCCATGTGACCGGCGTCGACACCGTGGGCCGATCTTTGGCACGCAGTGAATAGACGCATACTGTGGTTTTGTAATCGTCGTTCTGACTCCAGTCCACGAAGACCTTATTCACCCGCAGCGCCTTCTTCATGTCTGAAACGACTTTGTCGGGATGGCGGTCTTCGAGCAGCCGCGCTATGGCCTTGGCGAAGGGCTTGGTCTGGTCATAGGTCACCGGTGTATTCAGCGGCACATAGACCTGCAATCCTTTGGAGCCGGAAGTTTTCGGAAATGCCTGCAAACCCAGTCCTTCGAAGATGTCGCGCACCCACAGCCCCACCTGGCAGCACTGCACGATGTTTGCCGGAGTACCAGGGTCGAGATCGAAGGCAATGACCGTCGGCTGCTGCATGTGGGTGGCGCGGGAAAGCGAGGTATGCAACTCCAGGTCCGCGAGATTCCCCAGCCATACCAGCGTGGACAGGTCAGCCACGGTGCAATAAAACATGTAGCGGTTGTTGCCTTCGCTCCAGATTTTGGCGGTCTTTACCCAGTCGGGCTTATGCGGCGGGCAGTTCTTCTCATAAAAGAACATGCCATCCACTCCATTGGGATAACGCTTGAGGGTAAGCGGGCGGCCTTGCAGGTGCGGCAGCAGCACAGGCGCAATGCGGACGTAGTAGTCAATGACCTGCCCCTTGGTGAAACCCACCTTCGGATAAAGGACCTTATCAAGGTTGGAAATCTTGATGTGCCGTCCTTCGATATCGATGACCTGCTCCTGTTTGGCCAAGCTCGCCTCCTGATTCATGGCTACGCGCTGAACGCCTGCAATTTTTGGATGCTAACGGGCCTGCTCCGGACGTAGTTTTACACATCCCCATGAGTCGCATACCTGGTTTTTATGCTCCTATTCAACAACATAGCAGCTCTATTTGCCATCTAATGGGTGTGCCTATCGAAGAAAAGCCGCTGCCAGTGAGTTCTTCAAGGCCTCCGGTTTTCTGTGCCGACCATGAGGCGCTGTTCCGCGAAGTGCTCGAATTGATGAACCGCCATCGTGTGCAGTTCGTCATCTCCGGGGCATTCGCCTTGCATGAGCATACTGGAATCTGGCGCGACACCAAGGACCTCGATTTCTTCCTGCCCCCGCCGGAGGTGCCCCGCGCCCTGCAACTGCTGAAGCAGGACGGCTTTGAAACCGAGATCACCGATCCCGTATGGCTGGCCAAAGCGCGGCGCGGCGACTACTTCGTAGACCTGATCACCGGAATGAGCAATGCCGTGATCCGCGTGGATTATTCCTGGATCAGACGCGCCACCCATTCACAAGTCTTTGGCATTCCAGTGCGGATACTGTCGCCGGAAGAGCTGATTGCCTCCAAGGTATTTGTGACCCGCCGGGAGCGTTTCGATGGTGCGGACATCTGCCACATTATCTATGGCACCAGGGGCAACATTGAATGGAGGCACCTGATGCACCTGATGGGCGAGCATTGGGAGATGCTGCTCTGGTGCCTGATTCTGTATCAATACATCTATCCGGCATTCAGTGACTATGTGCCGCGCAAGATATGGGACGAGTTGCTGGAACGCTTCCGGGTGGAGCTCGATCATCCCAATAAAGCCTTACAGTTCCGGGGCAGCCTGATCGATGAAAACATGTTCAACATCGATGTAGCGGAATGGGGACAGCGGAATGTGATTGACGAGTACCGGCAGCGGGTTGAGTTGATCCAGAACGGGACGGAGGAAGCAGCTTAATCACGCCAATCCGCTGTACGAACTCAGCACCATGAGAATTGCAGCCACCGCCGATCTCCACTTTACTCCTCAGAACTACGACCGCATTCGCGAGCCGCTCTCGCACGTCCGCGATGACGCGGATGTGCTGGTGATTGCCGGCGATCTCACCAACTACGGCAAGCCTGAAGAGATGCACTCCCTGCTCAACGCGCTGGTGCGCTTGCGCATTCCGATTGTGGCGGTGCTGGGCAATCATGATTATGAGAGTGGGCAGGAGCAGGAGTTGATCCGGCTGATGACTACCGAAGGCATCAAGGTGCTCGATGGCAGCAGCTATGAGCGTGACAGCGTGGGTTTTGCCGGCACCAAGGGATTTCTGGGTGGTTTTGGACGGGGCGTGCTCACGGCCTTCGGCGAGCGCGAAGTCAAGGCTTTCGTGCAGGCTTCCATCGATGAAACCATGAAGCTGGAGCGGGCCCTTTCCATGATGCGCTCGGAAAAAACCGTTATCGTGACCCACTATGCTCCTGTCATCGATACAGTAAGAGGTGAGCCTACTGAAATCTGGCCTTACCTGGGGAGTTCACGCCTGGCCGAGGTGATTGATCGCCATGGCGCAACCATCGCGCTGCACGGCCACGCTCATCATGGCCATCCTGACGGCAAGACTACTGCCGGGGTTCCCGTTCACAACGTAGCCTTATCCTTGTTAATGGCGCAGAGTCCGCCTTGCCCCTACAGAACTTTCGAAATCTAAGAAATTACTCATTAGCTCGACAACACCCTGACCTTTTGTACGATATGTCATTGTCTCTTCAGCCATTGTTGGACTCAAAAGGGCAATTGACGGGTATGAAGCCCGAATGTTTATGGCAATGTTTATAACCATTTGAGGCATATTATTAGTAAATTTTAATTAATAGCAGGGATTCTCATTAGTCTAAGGATTCACTAAATATTCTTGTGCAAACAGAGCACAATCCGTGGATAATTACCCAGGCTCCCCCACAGACAACCGTTTTCCGGGAATGGTGAAATTGTGAAGAGATTCGCGAAAGTTGCCGCTTTTCAGGTGCTGGCCCTCGTTCTGGCCGGCATTTCTATTCTTGTGTTCTTTGGCATGATGTCGCCCTACAAACGGGCCGCTGATCAACTGACCCAACTTGCTCCTGAAGTCAATGCCGCAGTCGCCGCTGACCGCTTCAACCGCTATCTGGCACTCGAGATCAAGGAAGTGGTTGATCTTGGCCTGGTCAGTGAGAACCCTGACCGGCGTGCAACAGAAATGGAACGTCACTCCAAACACGTTCCTGATACGAGAAAAGAAGCGGAAGAAGCGCTGTCAAAGCTTGAAACCAGCTTGAAAGCTGCAGGCCACATGCGTCCCGATGGTAAGTTCGACTCTAAAAATATGACGATCATCGAAAGTCGCTATCGGGCGCTTGCTACTCTCGAAGATCAGATTGTCCAAAAAGCGCGGCAGTCGGCACGCAACGATGCAGCAGCCAAGGTAATCAACAACCAGTTCCGCCCCGAAGCTACAGCATTGATCGCGGCAGCCGACGATGTAGCGACGGAACGTGCCGATGATCTGGAATCGGCCATATCGCGCCTTACCGGCGAGTTGGACGCTGTATCCCTGTACTACGGTGCGGATCTGAGGACAGAAAGTGAAAACATGAAGATGAGCGCCACGAAGTCTGTGCGCGCCAGGGTTTTCGCCCGTCCTTATGTGCAATCGCTGATCAATGCAGAAGAATTCCTGCTGACCGGTGATCCTGAATTTCACTGGCGCATCCATGACATTCATAGTGACATCAGGAAAAGTCTGCAGAGCTGGCGCGACATCGAAGGCAAAGAGCAGGAACTGAATAAAATCGCGGATGCCTCGGAGAATTTCCGTCAATCTTCGGAGCAGATTCTGGACGAGATTCAGGCGGGTCATAAAGACAAAGTCGACAACCTGATCGATAAAAGGCATGAAGACCTGCTCTATAATGCCGTCCTTACTCCTACTTATGATCTTGCTGAAGCGGACGAGAAAGAACTGGTCCAGCACTTCCAATCGATCGACGCGCGGTTGCGGCATGTGATGCTGGTAAGCGGCGGCTTGCTCGGCATCATTCTTATAGTCGCCGTGGGCAGCCCGGTCATTCTTTCCAAAGCATATACGGCCGCCGTAAAAGAGATCGCCAAACGCAAGCAGACAGAAATTGAACTGGAAGCCGCGAAGGAGCGTGCAGTCGGGGCCGACCGGGCCAAAAGCGAATTCCTGGCCAATATGAGCCATGAAATCCGCACGCCCATGAACGGCATCATCGGCATGACCGAACTGGTTCTCGACACGCAACTCACCACCGAGCAGCGCGAATACATGGAGATCGTGAAGAACTCGGCCGATTCTCTGCTGTCACTGGTGAATGACATTCTGGACTTTTCCAAGATCGAGGCCGGCAAGCTGGACATGGAGGCCATTGAGTTCAATCTCAATGAAACTCTCGACGCGGTAACCAAAGCATTCTGCTTCCGCGCCCACCAGAAAGGACTGGATTTCGCCTGTCACGCGCTTCCGGATGTTCCTGAAGGCCTGATTGGTGATCCCACGCGCCTGCAGCAGGTTCTGATCAATTTGGTGAGCAATGCCATTCGCTTTACTGAGAAGGGCGAAGTTGTGATCTCAGTGGAGATGGAGTCATCCACCAGCAATGAATCCGTACTGCATTTTGCGGTCAGCGATACGGGAATCGGCATTACCGCAGACAAGCAGCAGACCATCTTTGGCGCTTTCACCCAGGCAAATACTTCCATGACGCGTAAATACGGAGGCACCGGCCTGGGCCTGGCGATCAGCTCTGGCCTGGTTGAAAAGATGAATGGACGCATGTGGTTGGAAAGCACTCCGGGCCGGGGCAGCACGTTCCATTTCAGCGCCCGTTTTGGCGTGCCACCTGTATCTCATCGTGTGGAACCGCTGCCGGAAGACCTGCTCTACGGACTATCCGTTTTGGTGGTTGATGATAATCCCACGGAGCGGCGCATTCTGCAGCAACTCCTGTTCAAGTGGAAGATGGAGCCGACTTTGGTAGAAGACGGCAAAGCAGCACTGGCGGCAATACAGAAGTCCCGTGCTGCGGGTACACCCTATCCCCTGGTCATTCTGGATGCGCAGATGCCCGGCGCCAGTGGCTTCCAGGTAGTGGAGATGATCAAATCAGACCTGCGGGTGCGGGATTCCGTAATCATGATGCTGAGTTCTCCCGATCTGCACGCCGATGCGATGCGCTGCACCAATCTGGACATCAAGGCATCTTTGCGTAAACCTATCCGGAAGTCTGACCTGATCAGGGCCATCAGCACCGTGCTCGGAACAGAGGTACTGAGCAGCGAACGGGTACAACCGGTTCCAGCAAGATCAGCGGCCCTGCAAAAGCCGCTCAAAATTCTGCTGGCAGAGGATAACAACGTAAATCAGGTATTGGCGGTGCGCCTGCTCGAAAAAGCCGGTTATAGGGTGACCGTAGCCGGATCCGGCAGGGCGGCACTGGATGCATTGGCCAGGAATTCCTTTGACCTGATTCTGATGGACGTGCAGATGCCGGAGATGGACGGCTTTCAGGCAACGGCCATCATCCGCGAACAGGAAAAGAGCACCGGCAGGCACCTTCCTATCATCGCCATGACCGCTCATGCCATGGTGGGAGATAAAGAGCGCTGCCTGCAGGCAGGCATGGACTGCTATATCTCCAAACCTTTGGAGACCAGGGAGCTCTTCAGTCGTATCGAGTCGCTGACGGCCTCCCACGTGCTATCGGTGGCTGACAATGAAATGGCCACTGTTGACCACATGAGCCAAACACGCTAAGAGATCACCGTAGCCCTCCGCACAGCCGAAGGCGGCTGTGCCACACGTTCCTTTCAGGCTACAGCAACTTTGGTTTTATTCTAGACTGATACGGGATCGTGGATCCGTTCGCGGAACTGATCCACTACCACTTGCAGCAGAGGCTCAGTTCCATGAAAATGGATTTGTGCTTCTATTCTTCCGTGCTGCAAAACAAGAATCTGAGAACACACGTTCCTCATCCATACCAATATGAAAATCGGCGTACTGGCAATCCAAGGGGATTATGAGGCGCATAAGGCCGTGCTGGAGCGGCTGGGCGCAGAGGTCACACTGGTGCGCAAGCCCGAGCAACTGGATGCTATCGACGCCATCGTGATCCCCGGCGGTGAATCCAGCACCTTTCTCAATTTTCTGACTGAACGCGGATTTCTCGACAAACTGCGCGACTTTGTCAGCAGCAAACCGGCATTCGGAACTTGTGCGGGGGCTATCCTGTTGGCCAAAGAAGTTGAAAATCCGCCGCAGGTATCTTTAGGAGCGCTCGATATCCGCATACGCCGCAACGCCTACGGCCGGCAGATTGATAGTTCCATCCGCCAGGAAAGAACCAAGCTGGGTGACAAGCCGCTGGAGATGGTCTTCATTCGCGCTCCGCGAATCGTAGATACCGGTGCGGATGTGGAAGTACTGGCTAGCGAGGGCGGCAATCCGGTGCTGGTGCGCCAGGGCAAGATCATGGCTTGCACGTTTCATCCTGAACTCTCGCAAGATACCCGCGTTCATGAGGAGTTTCTGAAGCTGGTGCAGAACGGGCGCCGTTCCGGGTAATGGCAGTTGCGCTGCTGCTTGCGATTCTTCTGATCACTGCCGGTTGCATTTATCTGTTTGCCGCTCATCCGTGGTGGCTCCCTGCCGGAGTTTCCGCTCATGCTGCTGCCATGGACCATCAATTTCTTACTGCCTTGTGGCTGCTCGGCGGCCTTTTTGTTGCGGCACAACTGCTGCTGGCTTTCTTTCTGATCCGGTCACGCTCGAAAAATGCACCATACCTGGGGGGTAACTGGCCGGCAGAGGTGACGTGGACATTGGCTATCGCGATTCTGTTCTTCTGGTTCAACGTGAAAGGCGAACGGCTGTGGTCCGCCATACATCCTCACCAGCATAGTCCTGACGCGCTTCAGATCGAGGTCACCGGTGTGCAGTTTCAGTGGTACTTCCGCTATCCGGGTGGTGATGGCAAGTTCGGACGCACGGATGCGCAACGGTTCGCCAAGCCGGATGAAGGCAATCCTCTGGGAATCGACCCTGCAGATGAGGCCGGGAATGATGACATCGTCTCAACGTCGCTGGTGCTGCCGGTGGATCGCGAGGTTGAATTGATCTTGCGGGCGCAGGACGTGATCCACAGCGTATTCATTCCCGCCATGCGCTTCAAGCAGGATGCCGTGCCGGGAATGGAAGTACACGCTCATCTGCAAGCTACACAGCCTGGCAACTTTGAAATTGCCTGCTCACAGTTGTGCGGGTTGGGACATTACCGGATGCGGGCGGTGGTAACGGTGATGAGTGAGGAAGGATTCCGTGCGTGGCTACAGTCGCGTCATCCGTAAGATGCATCCGCTGCAGGAAGAATGTCATTCCGACGAGCGTAGGGAGCGCGTGTTTACGAGGGGCCCCATTGGTGAAGCGCAGCGAGCCAATGGGGAACGTGCGCGCGAGTAGCGAGGAGGAATCTGCCCCGCCGTCAGTTGTTCAGGCGAGAGCGTCTGCGCCATACGTCTAAGGGATGAGCGTCCGGCATACCTTGCCAGCGTTCATCTTCATACCATTCCGCGCTCAAGTCTGCCCAATCGGGATTCACAGCCAGAATCAGCTTGAGTTTCTTGTCTCGCCTCCATCCTTTTATCTCTTTCTCCCTCTGGATTGCGTCATTTGGATCAGCAAACGATTCGAAATACACAAGCATGTCAAACTTGTAACGCGCAGTGAACGATTCCTTAAACCACTTGTTTTTGTGTTGAAAGACTCGTGCCCGTAACTTACTAGTGAATCCTACATACAAGCGGCGAGATTTATTGGACATGATGTAGACAAAGTAGGTTTTCATTGATGCCGTGATAACCACATATTAGACCGCCCAGCAGTTGAAGACTTGCACAGTATTTTCTTTGGATAAGCTGCAGCGGAGCAGATTCCTCGGCCCTACTCGCGCGCTGAAGAAAACGCGCGCGAGCTTAACGGGCCTTCGGAATGACAGCCTTCGGGGGCAGCGTAGAATATTTACTTGAGTTTCTTGGGCACAACTAAACCAACCGCTCAGGGGTTGCTGCGCCGTTACGTCTTTACCACCGATCACAAAGTCGTCGGTCTGCAGTATTTCTTTCTCTCGCTGGCGGCGGTGCTGGTGGGCACGTTCCTGTCACTGCTGATGCGGATTCATCTGGTCTGGCCTCAGGCAGCGATTCCCTTCCTCGGACAGATCAAGCCGGAGAACTACCTTGCCTATCTCACCATTCACGGCACGCTGATGGTGTTCTTTGTGCTCTCCACGGTACCGCAGAATGGCTTCGGCACTTACCTGCTGCCGTTGCAACTGGGCGCTTCAGAGATGGCCCTTCCGCGGCTGAGCATGGCTGGTTTCTGGATCACACTGCTTTCTTTCTTTGTCCTGATCGCCGCCTTCTTTGCTCCTGGGGGCGCCTCGCTGGCCGGGTGGACGCAGTATCCACCACTCAGCGCCGTTCCATCAGCAGGGCCGGGGCAAGGCACAGGCACGGATTTGTGGCTGGTCAGTATTGGCCTGTTCTGCGTGGCTTCAGTCCTGAGTTCCATCAACTTCATCACCACCACGCTCAAGATGCGCACGCGGGGCATGACTCTGATGCGCATGCCGCTGACCTGCTGGACATGGTTTGTTGCAGCAATCCTGATCCTGCTGGCATTCAGCATTTTGCTGGCGGCGGTGATTATGCTGCTGCTGGACCGCAATGCCGGTACAAACTTCTTTGTCCCCGCAAACCTCTTGATCAGCGGACACGCTGTAGATCATCAGGGCGGCTCTCCGTTGCTCTGGCAGCATCTCTTCTGGTTCTTCGGCCATCCTGAGGTCTACATTGCCATCCTGCCGGGCATGGGAGTCACCTCGCATCTGCTCTCTGTGTTTTCCCGCAAGCCGGTATTCGGCTACAAGGCGATGGTGGGCGCGATTCTGGCGATCGGCTTCCTGGGCTTCATGGTCTGGGGTCATCACATGTTTGTAAGTGGAATGAATCCTTATGCCGGGTTTGCCTTTTCCTCTCTGACCACGGCCATTGCCGTGCCTTCGGCCATCAAGGTCTTCAACTGGCTGGGAACCCTGTGGGGCGGACGCTTTCGCTTCACCACGCCCATGCTTTTCTCCATCGGTTTTGTCTCGCTGTTCATTACCGGAGGATTGACCGGGCCCATACTGGCGCAGCCGGCGCTGGACGCCTACCTGCACGATACTTATTTCGTCGTGGCACATTTTCACCTGATCATGGCTATGGCGGGATTGTTCGCCGTGTTTGCTGCGACGTATTTCTGGTTCCCCAAGATGTTCGGACGCATGATGAACTCAACTCTCGGAAGCGCGCATTTCTGGGTGACGTTTTTTGGCGCTTACGCAATTTTCATGCCCATGCACCTGCTCGGAATCGCAGGACATCCGCGCCGGTATTCGGAACTGACTGGCGTTCAGTATGTTGCAGCCATGGCGCCGCTGCAGCAGTTCATCACCGCAGCAGCCATCATCACCATCTGCGGCCAACTGCTCTTTCTTATAAACTTCTTCTGGAGTATGTTTAAAGGAGCAGCCGCGGGCGCAAACCCGTGGGAGTGCACCACGCTCGAGTGGACTTTGCCATCGCCTCCGCCACGCGAGGGATTCGGCAACCAGAGTCCGCTCGTATATCAGGGCGCGTACGAGTATAGTGTGCCGGGCGCGTCAAAAGATTTTCTCATGCAGGATTCAACAGCCACTCCGCAGTAACGACCATCTAAGTCTCCTATGCCTCCGGTAGTCGAACACGTTGAATTGGACAAGAAGCCGCAGAAACCCAGGCTGGGTGGTGGCGGGCCGGGAAAGATTCCTCATCGCTGGGGCTTTGGAGGCGGTGACGATGGAGACTACGGGCATCACGAAGACTTTGTTTCCCGCAGAGACCGTTTGCGCCGCTACCGGGTGGCTATGGTCATCACCATAGTCTCAGTCACTGCGCTATTCGTGGGAGTCACCACGGTTTATTTCCTGCGCGGCACTCATGGGCCGTGGGACCCGGTTGAAAAAACCTACCTGGAAAATTGGCAGCCGGTCATTCTTCCCTACCGAATCTTAATCATCAATACTGTTGTGCTGCTCTTAAGCAGTATCACGCTGGAGTTGGGCCGGCGCGGGCTGTTGAAGAAATCAGAATTTGTTTCTATGGGAATCCGTCCGCCGAAATTGCAGACGGAGTTCCCCTGGATCGCCATTACCGCGCTGCTCGGATTTGCCTTTCTTGCAGGTCAGATAATCGTCTGGCATTCATTGCGCGCGCAGGGACTCTACCTGGCTTCCCAGAACCCCAACAGCTTTTTCTTCTACCTGCTGACCGGATTGCATGCCATCCACCTCAGCGGAGGGCTGCTGGCGCTGCTTATATCGCTATTCGGAAGCTGGCTCAAACTGCGCTTTGACTCTCAGCAGATCGCCGTGGACGTAACCGGCTGGTATTGGCACTTTATGGGCGTGCTGTGGCTCTACATCTTCGTGCTGCTGCGCTTCGCGATGTAACGGCAAAACCTTACCGCTGATTCCGCAGATTCACGCTGATAAGTTCCTCTGCGACCTCTGCGTTCTCTGCGGTTCAGCGCAAATCAGTCTAATCAGCGGTTTGGTAGTGTCCTAATTTGAAGTTTCGCTTTTCTTTTGCTGGTGGGATTGCTACGGTTGTCAGCGGGCAGCGCCCGTGTTCTAAGCACGAACGCAGCCCTAACCACCAATGCAAAGGAGCTGCACCAATGGCTGTTAATAAGCGTACACACATACAGCGGATACACTCAAGCCTGAGAGAAATCGCCAACTTTGATGAGGTCAAAGATAAAGTCATTTCCGACATCGAAGTTTCTTCCGATCTGGAGTTTTTCTCCATTACCATCAGCTTTCAGGACAGAACCACATTGACTCTCATCATTGAGCCATCGGCTACCGTATTCCCCATCCTGTCGGACTGGCCAAAGGGAAATGAGAAAGTCATTAAGCGGTATAAATCAGTCAAGAGCAAGATTCCGCGAACGTAACCGGACATTAGCTGCACTCTCAGCCCACCCTAACAGGTGGGCATTTTTATTGCTGAATTGCCGCATTAACCTTGCTCCGAATCCAATCCGACACAGTTTGATTGCTGGCCTTTGCTGCCGCTGTTACCAGTTTCAAATCATAGGCATTGAATCTCACAGGCACGATGCGCCCTTTTGCTTCTCCCTTTGGGAGCTTCGGGCGACCGACTTTTTTAGCTTTCTGCTGGCTCTGCATTTCTGTACTCCTGAATGATTGCTGCTCTTACTGCCGCTTGTGGCGAAGTGACAGGGTGAACATGAAGAATCGTTACATGCTTCTTAGGCTTTTGCGGGTTATCAGTTTCATGTGACCACGCATAAACTCTGTCTGTCTTTGGATGGCCTCTCAGGTGGAACACTTCCACGATTCCATCCCAAACCGTCTGCCCCTGGAATTGCTCTTTTATCGGAACACTCTCTACATGCGTAGCCTCTGCACTGTGCAGCTTGCGAATTACGTCTTTCAGTTCTTCAATGTGTTTCACGATGCAGCCTCTACCAGTTCCCCGACACTCCAGAAATCCCGCTCTATTCCCGCTTCCATTGCAGGAGTGCAGCGGATTGCTTTGTGTGGTTTTACAAAGTTGTAATACGCAAAATGCAAGCCTACAGCCGCTTCAAAGTTTTCCAGTTTCTTGCTGAATGCCAGAGTTAAACGAGTGAGACGGCGCATGTGCAGGCGGGTAGTAGCATTCAGCCGCTCAATGTAGCTGGTGGAAACGAGCCGCATATCGGGATTGCCAGAGATGCGTTTTTTCTCTGTAGTGACCATCTCAGGCGCACTGTATCTGCGGTGCGGGTGCAGGCTGTCGTCTTGCTCATAGGTCTTGATGATTTGCCCGTAATCCACGTCAGCGCCAAAGGCTTTTTCTATCGCATCAACATAGGCTCTCAGGCCATCGGTAGAAATCTGAACACGGTTTTTCATACGTGAGGCAACGTCTTGAGCAAAAGCGTTTGCAGTGGCATGGTCGCGCTTTCCAACCTTGTAGGCAGGAACTAACTTCGTTTCCGCATCAATCGCGCAGAACGTCCAAACGTTACCCAATTCGGGATTATCGTCTACCGTGACATGCTTATCCTTTTTCCCGATGAATCCCCAAATTTCATCGAATTGCAGTAAGTGGCAATCCAGATCGCGCATCTTTGCGTCCATGACGGCTGCACAGCCTTTGCCAATACGAACGCCTAACCGCATGGCGGTATCGCGGTGAATGCCCGTAATGCGCTCAATAGCTCTCAGGCTGCATCCTTCGGCTAACATGCTTACGACCGCGATTTGTTTGTCCATGCTCAGAACGTTTGCCATAGGCGTATTCTCCCTATGGACATTAATGTAATACAATAATTATTGTTTGTCAAGCACTAAAATAATCGGCTGATCGTTAGCGTCAACGTGATAAGCCAATTCGCGCAACGTACATATGTCACTCATAAATCTGAAGCAATCTTCCAAATCCGAACCGCCGAAGGCATCAGCTCCTACCATACGGTTGGACTGCTCGAACCCTTGCTCCAGATATCCACTCGCAATGCCCTTGCCTTTGTATTCTCTTACTATTCCGAGAAGCCGATCTCTAAAGTTAGCGTTTCGATATGCTGCTTCTGCCTCAATCCAATATTTATCGAATGCGGCATTGCGTTGCCGTTCTTCATCCGTGGTCGGATTTTGAACTTTCGCCCGATACTGTTGAGGTCTGCGACTCCAAAATAGATTTAAGTCATTAACAAGCTTGAGCGTTCTTCGTCTTAAGGAATTAGGCGATTCTGGCGGTGTTCGCGCTTCCAGTTTTGCTCGTAATTGTTTAATCTCAGCATCCTTTTCATCGCTACCACGAACTTGTTGCCGTAGATTGTCAGTAGTGGTTTGCAGTTGAATGCTGACCTTAGCTAATTCGTTAGCTCTGATGTACTCGTCTCGCCATGCTAAGAAAAAAGCGGCAAGTGAAAACACCAGAATAAAAATCGCGGCATACACTTTTTTGGGAAGCTGCTTTCCGAGTAGGCGCTCGGAAACTCCTATGATTCCCGTCACAACGCCTCCAGTGGCATAACTCTGCCAATGGGACAAGTACGCCCACAGAAACGACAAAAGGTCAGACCAAATTGAATGCATTCGTTACCCTCTGACGAAAGAGTACGCCGAGGGGTGGAATCCGCAAAGAATTTTTGTGTTACGGTAATTGTGGATATTGTGGATGGACTGTGGAAAACCCGCCGCAATCCCCTTTTGCCCCGCCATCTCCCGCGACTTCCCGCGAACTCCCGCCACCCGGTTAGCAGTAGTCCTAACAGGCAAATTAGGACACTACCGTAAGTTTTATTCCTTTGCGTCCTTCGCGCCCTTTGCGGTTAATCCGCCATGCGTTGTCGTCCGCTATAATAGAGAGATTCAGCCACATTCCCGGAGTCCTCTGTAGGGCCATGGAAAAAGCTGTGTTCAGTTACCGATGTCTATTCCTGCCAATGAAAGCATCGTTGTACGCGGTGCACGGGTCCATAATCTTAAGAACATCGATTTTGAGATCCCTCATAACGCCTTGACGGTGGTCACGGGGGTGTCCGGCTCGGGCAAGTCTTCCCTGGCCTTTGACACCATTTACGCCGAAGGCCAGCGCCGCTATGTGGAATCGCTCTCTGCCTATGCCCGCCAGTTTCTGGAGCGCATTGAGAAGCCGGATGTCGATCACATCGAAGGCATTGCTCCGGCCATTGCCATCCGGCAGAAGAATAGCACCCGCAATCCCCGCTCGACTGTAGCCACGGCAACGGAGATTTACGATTACCTGCGTCTGCTCTTTGCCCGCGTCGGCAAAACCTACTGCTGGAACTGCGGACAGGAAGTAAAGAAAGACACCGTAGACGAGATTGCCGCAACCATTCTGGCTTTGGGTGAAGGCACACGGCTGAATGTGCTTTTCCCAATCCGCAGCGCCGCCCCTCCTCAAGAGACAAAGAAACCGAAAGGCCGAGCGAAGAAAGCGGCCAAGGCATCCCCGGAAGCTGATACATCGATGAAGGAGCGGCTGTTTGATCTGCGCAAGCGCGGCTTCAACCGGCTGATTCAGAATGCTCAGATATTCGAATTCTCCACGCCTGAATCGCTGCTCGACATTGATTTCAGCCAGCCCGTCTACGTGCTGGTGGACCGCATCGCGATTGCACCCGATCAGCGCTCACGCATCATCGATGCGGTAGAGCTGGCGTACCGTGAGGCGGGCGAGGTCATCTTCCAGACAGCGCCGCGCGACGAAGAGGCCCCCCGCCAGTTTCGTTATTCCCAGAAATTCGAGTGCAAAACCTGCCACATTACTTATCAGGAACCCGAGCCGCGCCTGTTTTCCTTTAACAATCCGTTTGGCGCGTGTCCACGGTGCCAGGGCTTTGGCAACACCATTGATTTCGACATGAATCTCGTAATTCCGGATTCATACAAGACCCTGGGTGATAGCGCCATCGAACCCTGGACCAAGCCCAAGTATCGCGCCTATCAAACGGAGCTCAAGAAGTTCGCCAGGCAAAATGACATTCCCATGGATGTGCCGTGGCGCGAACTGGAGCGCCAGCAGCAGCAGCTCGTGATGGAAGGCGAAGGACGCTTCCCTGGTATCCAGGGATTCTTCGCATATGTGGAACGCAAGAAGTACAAGCTGCATGTGCGGGTGTTTCTCAGCCGTTATCGCGGATACGCGCAGTGTCCGGATTGTGCCGGTGCGCGCCTGCGGCGGGAAGCACGGCAGATCAAGATTGACGGCAAGAACATCTGTGAGGTTACTTCATTCACGGTGGAGCAGGCTGCCCAGTTCTTCCATGGACTCAAGCTCAGCGGCGAGCAGCTTGAGATTGCCGGAAAGATTCTGGAGCAGGTGCAGCAACGACTGAAGTTCCTGAATGATGTAGGTCTGGAATATCTCACGCTCGACCGTCTGGCTTCCACGCTTTCCGGAGGCGAATCACAGCGCATTCAATTGGCCACATCGCTCGGCTCACGGCTGGTGGGCGCGCTTTATGTTCTGGATGAGCCCTCCATCGGGCTGCATAGCCGTGATACTGAGCGGCTGGTCAATATTCTCCATGAGTTGCGCAACCTGGGAAATACCATCCTGGTGGTGGAGCACGATCCTGACGTGATGCGCGCCTCCGACCGCATCCTCGATCTGGGTCCTGGCGCAGGTGAAAACGGCGGCAAGGTGATGGCCGCTGCCAGCTATCCCGATCTGCAGAAAATTCCCGGCTCGCTCACCGGCAGGTATCTGAGCAATGAGTTGCGCATCCAGGTGCCGCAAAATCGCAGACGGCCCGGTACTCCTGCCATCCGCATTGAAGGCGCGCGCGCTCACAACTTGAAAAATATTGCTGTCGAAATTCCTCTGGGAATGCTGGTGGCTGTGACCGGTGTCTCCGGATCAGGCAAATCCACGCTGGTGCATGATGTCCTCTACCAGGCTCTGGCGGCAGAGAAAGGCATCACCAGCGGCCCCGGCCCGGCGGTCAACGGCTTTAAGAAGGTCACTGGTGGGCAGTACATTTCTGACGTCGTGCTGGTGGATCAGTCGCCCATCGGACGCACCCCGCGCTCCAATCCGGTGACCTACATCAAGGCTTTTGACGCTATTCGAGACGCATTTGCCTCCACGGCCGAGGCGGTCAAGCGCGGCTATAGTTCGGGCCATTTCTCCTTCAATATTCCCGGCGGACGCTGCGAGACATGCCAGGGCGACGGCACGGTCACCGTAGAAATGCAGTTCCTGGCAGACGTGGAGCTGATCTGCGAGGACTGCAAAGGCACGCGTTACAAGGCGGGTGTGCTGGAGATCCGGTATAGGGGCAAGAACATCCATGAAGTGCTGAACCTGACCGTGCGCGAGGCCCTGCATTTTTTCGCCGGGGTACCGAAGATCACTGATAAATTACGGGTTCTTGAAGAGGTAGGACTTGGCTATCTGCGGCTGGGGCAATCGGCTACTACGCTCAGCGGAGGCGAGGCCCAGCGCATGAAGCTGACGGCTCACCTGATTCCCGCAGTGCGGGTCAAAGATTTCGAGGCTGAGTCGGAAGAAGAAAAGGAAGAACGCAAGAAGCGGCGGGCCGGCAAAGGCGCGCTCTACATCTTCGATGAACCCACCACCGGATTGCATTTTGACGATGTCAGTAAGCTGCTGGCGGCCTTCCGCAAGCTGATTGATTCCGGCGGATCGGTGCTGGTCATCGAGCATAATATGGACGTGATCAAGACCGCTGACTGGATCATCGACCTGGGGCCCGAAGGCGGCGACCGGGGTGGAAAGATCGTGGTAGCGGGGTCTCCGGAGGCGGTGGCCGAGACCGCAAATTCTTACACCGGAAAATGGCTGGCGCGCATCTTACAATTCAGCGAGAACTCTCAATCGAATGGGCATAAGTAATGCCATCTCGGCCGCAGTGGTGCTGGCTTCATTGGCCTTGCAGTCGCCTGCACAGGCCCCTTCTGCCGATACGCTTCAGGAAGCTGAATCCTTCTTACAGAAGCAGCAATACGAACAAGCTGAAGTAAGACTTCAAGGTTTGGTCAAGACGCAACCCGGCAATCCGCAAGCCTGGTTTGATCTCGGTTTTGCCGAGAGCCATCTCAATAAAAACCCTGAAGCCATCACGGCATACAGGAAAGCAGCAGAACTCAGCCCCAAGTGGTTTGAAGCCAACCAGAATCTAGGGCTGACTCTGGCCCGGGCCGGAAACTTCCCGGAAGCAGCCAAGGCTCTGGGAACCGCCGTCCAACTGAAGCCCACAGTGGGTGGCCAGAAAGCCCTGATCGAAGCGTGGCAATCGCTGGCCCAGGTGCTCGAAGAGACTGACGCGAAGGAAGCGCTGGAAGCGTACGCCAGGCTGGAGGAACTTCGTCCCGGCGATGCCGAGGTGATCTCCGGCAAGGGCCGGATGATGGAACGCACCGGCGATGCTGCGGGCGCGGAGCAGCAGTATATAAAAGCTGCGACGATGGGCAGCAATGCAGGAGTGGAGCGCCTGGTGGATCTCTACTTGAAACAGAAGCGGCTGGCCGATGCCGAAACCTGGCTGCAGAAATATGTCGAGAAGAATCCCAAAAACACCCTCGCCCAGGCTCAATTGGGCAAGGTGCTGATGGCTGAAGGAAAGACCAAAGAAGCCATCGCCAATCTTGAGGCAGTCAATACTGCGTCGCCTGATCCTGCCGTGAGCCGCGTGCTTTCGAATTTATACGCTGAAAACAAACAGTATGCTGAAGCGTCTAAACTGTTGCAGCAGTTGGTAGAGCAATCTCCGCGCAATGCCGAGCTGCATTGGAATTATGGCGAGGCCCTGCTGCACCAGCACAACTATGCCGATGCCGAAGCGGAGCTGATTAAGGCGCTACAACTGAATTCCAAACTGACGGATGCTTACTGGGAGCTGGCCTACGCGGCAGACCAAAATAAGCATTATGAATTGGCCGTCCGGGTTCTGGATGCGCGGGCCAAGCTGCTGCCTGAAACCGCCGGTACATATTGGCTGCGCGCAACGTCCTATGACAACCTGCGTATTTATAAACCGGCTGCGGAAAATTACAAGCTGTTTCTGGCCGCCTCGGGAGGCAAATCTCCCGATCAGGAATTTCAAGCGCGCCACCGTTTGAAAGCAATTGAGCCACAATGATCATGAAGAAATCGATTCCAATCATCGCGCTGCTGCTGGTGAGCCTGGGAGCATTTGCATTCCAGAGAAATATCGAGCAGATGAAAGCCGCAGCCGAGCGGGCCAGCGGTGGAAACCAGGCCAAGCAATATGCCGAACTGGCAAAATACCTGGTAGATATTGCCGACCAGCAATTCACCCAGGGCAATAACGAGCAAGCCCACGCCACCATGCGCGATGTAGCGAATTATGCAGCCAAGGCCCGCGATGCTTCGATCCAATCGCACGGAAAGATGAAGGATACGGAGATAATCCTGCGCGAGACCCAGCGCCGCATCGGGGCCGTGAAGCGGACGCTGGCGGTTGAAGACCGTCCCGCAATGGACATGATCGAAAAAAAAGTTGAGCAACTCCGGCAAGACCTGCTGGATGAGATGTTTGGTCCCAAGAAGAAGGAGAAAAAATCATGAGGTCGGCAAACAGAATCTTCCTGGTTCTTCTGGTGCTTGTGACTCTAGCTTCCGCAAGAAGGCGCGACCCCCTGAATGATGCCGAGACGGACCAGTTGCGGGAAGTGGCCATGGAGCCTTACAAGCGCTTAAAGCTTTACATTAAGTTTGCCGAAGTCCGCCTTGTGGCCATTGATCAAATGCGTACTGACCCCAAGATGAGCCCGGGCCGTGGCCAGCGTATCCATGACCTGCTTGAAGACTTCACCGCCATTCTTGATGAGATTAACGACAATGTCGACCAGTACGAAGGACGCCCACTGAGCAAAGATGATCGCAAAGACTTCAAGAAAGGCTTGAAGGAAGTGATTGAGGCGGATGGCAAGTTTGAGTTGAAGCTTCGCACCCTGAAATCGGCTACCGAAACCGATCCCCAGATGAAGAAAGAAGCCAGCGACTTTCAGTTCGTTCTTCAGGACGCGATGGAAGCACTCAAGTCGAATGCAGACATGGCGCGGGAATATATGGCGGATAAGGAAAGCGATAACACAGGGACTACGAAGAAGAAGTGATTTTTTTGGTTTTGTCCCGAGCGCCAGCGAGGGAACCCTGCGCGCGCTAGGATTTGGTGGCTTATCGTATTGTGATGGGCGAGGATCGCAATATCCACAAGAAAACAACATAGAATATTCGTGATCTGAAACTTGAAATCTGTGTGGCTGTAGGAATTCCTCGCTGCGCTCGGAATTCACATAAAAGTGAACCTTAACTCCATTTTTCACCAGGCCTACCGGGAACTGCGGCCGCGAGCGCCGCTGCCGGAATTTCAAATTCAGTTCTTCCCTTTCACCAAGCTGAACAACACCATTCGCCTGCGTGGAGGGCGTATCCTTGTCCGCCTCTCCGATCTGCTGGAGGGAGCACCCGAACCGGTCATTCATTCCATCCTGCATATCCTGATTGCCAAAATTTACCGGAAAGAAATCGACAACGCCCACGCGGTCCGCTTCCGCAAATTTGCCGGCAGCCAGAATATTGCCTCCAAGATGAACCTGATCCGGCAGATGCGTGGACGCAAACGCATTCTTGGCACAAAGGGCAGGCATTACGACCTGGAGCAGATCTTCGAAGACTTGAACACACAATTTTTTCATGGCCTGATGGCGCGTCCGCAGATGACCTGGAGCGGCAACCATTCCCGCCTGAGCCTCGGCCACTATGATCCGGCGCATAACACCATTGTGGTCAGCAGCGTTTTTGACGGAGCCGATGTGCCCCGGTATGCCGTGGAATATCTGGTCTACCATGAAATGCTGCACCTGCGGCATCCGGTGAAGCTGCGTGGCAGCAGAAGATGCGTCCATCCGGCGGCCTTCCAGGCGGAAGAAAAGCTCTTCCCGCAACTGGAGGAAGCGAAGAAATACCTCAAGCAGCTTTAATCACAAAGAACGCGAAGGACGAAAGGTAACAAGATCCTTTTTCACCACAGAGGCCTCAGAGAGCGCAGGGAAAATTAATATGGAACAGATTCCAAGCTGCTGGAGTCTAATGCATTCAGAATGGCTCGCCTTCACAAAATCGTCCTGATCATTTGTTCGATCTTGTTGTTCTCAGCTTCAGGATTCGCCGCCGCCAAGCCGCAGGCAGACCTGATTGTGGTGGAAAAGGCCAGGCGCACCATGACCCTGATGAGCGGAAATAAAGTCCTGAAGACATACCTGGTGGCGCTCGGCGGCCATCCGGTTGGGGCGAAGGAACGCCAGGGCGACAGCAAGACGCCCGAGGGCAGTTATGTAATTGGGTCCAGGAATGCCCATAGCCAGTTCCATCTCTCGCTGCGCATCTCCTATCCCAATGCTGCTGACCGCGAACGCGCGCGCAAACTGGGCGTAAACCCCGGAGGAGACATCTTTATCCATGGCCTGGCGCCGTCATTTTCCCGGATTGGCCCCCTGCACCGCAAAATGGACTGGACAGATGGATGCATCGCCGTGAGCGACCAGGAGATTGAAGAAATATGGACGCTGGTTCCGGTGGGCACCAAGGTTGAAATTAAACCGTAGCAGTCAGGCCGCCAGATTTGGTAAATGGGTAAATGGAAGTCGTGTCTCAAATCTTCAAATTACCCACTTACCAATTGCTCATTTACTAAATTCCTCCTGCCCGATTTCCCGGCTATTTACGTGATATCCTTCTCTTCTCTTTCCCGGACAATTCAAAGGAACACCGATTGATGAAAGCGCGCATTCTGTATATTGCCATTGCCTGCCTGATCTGCTGTGCTTTGATTTGGGCGCAGAAACCGCAAGTCACGCCCGTTCCTCCTTCCCCGCAAATACCATCAGTGCCCAGCGAACAGAAATTTAAGGAGCCACCGCATGAGATGACGGCAATCGACATCGATTCCTTCCTTGCCGGCTTTATGCCCATGCAGTTGGAGCGCGAAAACATCGCCGGGGCCGTGGTGCTGGTGGTGAAAGATGGCAAGGTGTTGTTCGCCAGGGGCTACGGCTACTCCAACGTGGAAAAGAAGACACCGGTGTCTCCCGATAGCACGTTATTCCGTCCCGGCTCCATCTCCAAGCTCTTTACCTGGACGGCGGTGATGCAGTTGGTACAGCAGGGCAAGCTTGATCTCGACCGCGACATCAATGATTACCTGGACTTCAAGATCCCCCCAGCCTTCGGCAAGCCCATTACCCTGCGCAACCTGATGACCCATAGTCCGGGCTTTGAAGAAACAATCAAAGAGCTGTTCATTCCGGAGAACAAAAAGCTTGTTCCCCTGAAAGACTATCTCACCAACCACATGCCCAAACGCATCTTTCCTCCGGGCGAGGTTCCGGCCTATTCCAATTACGGCGCCACGCTGGCCGGCTATATTGTGGAAAGAGTTTCAGGCAGGCTCTTCAATGATTATGTGACCGAAAATATCTTTAAGCCACTGGGCATGCAGCACTCCAGCTTTGCTCAGCCGTTGCCCGCCGACTTGAAGCCTCTGATGTCTGAAGGTTATGAAGTGGGAAGCGGCAAGGCCAAGCCTTTTGAGATCCTGGAGCCAGCCCCGGCCGGGAGCCTCTCCGCTACCGCATCGGATCTTTCCCACTTCATAATTGCCCATCTTCAGGATGGAAAGTACGAGAACGCGCAGATTCTGAGTCCTGAGACCACGCGGCAGATGCATTCACGCCAGCCGGGATTTCATCCCGACCTCAATCCCATGGATCTCGGCTTCTACGAGGAAAACCGCAACGGGCACCACATCATTGGCCATGGCGGCGACACGCTCTACTTTCACAGCGACCTGCACCTGATGCTCGATGCAGGCGTGGGATTTTTCGTCTCTTACAACAGCGCCGGTAAGGGGCAGATCAGCCCACGTTCGGCCCTCTGGTTCCACTTCCTTGATCGCTATTTTCCATACACTCCGCCAGACGTTCCCAAAGTTGCCAGCGCTGAATCCGATGCCAAGGCAGTTGCGGGTTACTACCTGACCAGCCGGCGCGAGGAAAGCAGTTTTCTGGCGGCCGGCAATCCTTTCGGGGAAGCACACGTGATCCTTGATAAGGATGGCATGATCAAAATCACTTCGTTTAAAGATTTCAATGGGGAAGTAAAGACCTGGCGCGAGATCGCTCCCATGGTTTACCGGGACGCGAAAGGACAGGACCGCATTGCCTTCCGCAATCAAAACGGGCAAATGGAAATGCTGGTGAACTTTCCTGCAGTTCTTGACCAGCGGGTTTCATGGGTCAACGCCACTCCATTCAATACATTCGTGCGGATTTACTGCCTTGGAATTCTTGGGCTGGTGCTGCTGCTTTGGCCGGTCGCCGCCATAGTACGCAAACACTATGGATGGCGGCTTGCACTTACCGCAACCCAGCGGCGGTGGCGCAGATGGATTCGCCTAGTGTGTGTTCTGGACGCCGTGTTCGTGCTGGGGTTGGTGATCGTCTTATCTGCCACCGATGACCTGAGTTTGTTGAGCGGAAAACTCGATCCCTGGATACTGTTTTGTGAGGTGATAGGATTACTGGGCGCTATAGGCACCCTGCTGGTGATCTATGCCACTTTCCAAAGCTGGCGCGAACGCGACCTGTGGCGCTGGACCAAGATTTTCAACCTCCTGATCATGCTGGCCTGCATTGGATTCACGTGGTTCGTGATTCACTGGAATCTGATCAATTTTGGTATGCAGTATTAGCAATCAGCCCCTGAGCATTCTCGTGAACCTTGAGTGCCATACAGGCTGATGCATTTGAGATTTACCGCAGTCGGACATGGGACTTGAGTCCCACCCAGAAAAGATGAAAATAGGTATGAGCGACTGCGTGGGCGAAAGCCGAATCTCTGTGGCGCCTGCAAGAGCCCGCACCGCAGTCTGGCTTGGACATCGCATCGTACCCGAAACTGTTGCTCCTCTCAGGAAGCACGCAGGGCAGACTGATCCTGATATC
>QHVI01000128.1 GCA_003223515.1 Candidatus Angelobacter sp. Gp1-AA117 | reverse complement strand
TGCCTGCGTCCCAGAGCCTGCCTACAGTCACGAGCAGATCGTCTTTGCTCTTGCCCGGATGCGGGTTGAACAAAGAAGGTGTCCGCCCGTTGTAGACCACCGATCCCAGATCAGGTTTCACGTAATGCTGGGCAATCTGGTCGAGCATCCACCAGGAATTCGCAATTACGGCGGTTGCGTTGATTACCCCGCGAGCGACAATTTTCCTGTACCACCGCATCCACGAGGAGTCGGGCGGCTCCTGCCCGCGCACTGCAACCCACCAGCTCACCACGTCGCTGTGCGCCACCACGATACGCGGAACATCGCAGCGCAAAGCACCATAGTAAAACTGGTTGAGGTGAAGCAGGTCGGGGCTGGTCTCCAGGACTACTTCCTCCAGGTACGCCGCTGAAGCTTCGAGGTCGGCTTCAGACTCCTGCATCCACTCCAGCTTGAAAGCCGTAGGACGATAGTCCAAGCCCTGAAGCCCCTGCATCCATTCGCTTTGCTGCGGGGCAGGGATATCCCCAAAGCTGACCAGCGTGACTTTGATGCCGCGATGCACCAGGCCTGTAACCAGTTCGCGGGCATATGTCCAAACACCGCCGACCGTATCAGCGGTGACTAAGATGTGCATTCTCCAGGTCCTCTATGGGCACTGGTTTCTGTTCCTGAATGTCGCTGTACCCTTTGTTGTCGAATGTTGCCGTGTAATGGTGGTGCGCCCGCTCCCACGCCTGATCGTCTGGAGAGGCCCCAAAGGTCTGCACGTATAGAGGGCTCCCCGGGAATGGGAACATAGGCACAGGCTCACTGACCCAAACTCCCCGTGACCTTAGATGCTCCTGCCACTCACAAATCTGCCTGCGATCATCTTTATCTGTAAGAATTAAGTTGGCCTGAACCCAGGGGATGCGTTCACGGGCATAAATCAGCAGCTCGCTGATGCGGTCCGTACCCATGCGGCAGTTTTTGTTCAGCTCCTCCCGGCCATCTTCGGTAATGGATTCGATGCCGCACTCCATCGAGATACAGTGAGCGCGGCCCAGCAGGTCGAGGGTTTCCTCATTCCAGAGATCGATGCGGCTCTGGAAGCCGATCTTTACCGGACGCTCGGCGATGCCCTCCAGAAGGCGACGCACGTTCTTGCCGACACCGAAAATTTCATCAATAAAATAGATGTACTGGACTCCCCGGCTTACCAGCGTATCCACTTCCTGCAGCAGGGCTTCTACGCTGCGCTCCCGGAACTTGTTGCGGAATAAAGTCTTATTGCAAAAGGTGCAGGCCCACGGACATCCCCGGGCAAACTCCAACTCCGCCCCAATCCCTTGATCGTTGGTAAAAACGTGGTGCCGGTGCCAGTGCGCCTCCACGTTGTAATTGTGGAAATCGAGCGGGCCAACGGCTTTCATGTCCGTTACGCCCAACTCGGGGCTGATGTGTACGCCTCCGTCTTCCCGGTTGAAGCAGCAGCCTGCGATCTGCTCCCACGGTTTGCCGGCTAACTCAGGAATAGTCTGGTCAGGCTCGCCGCGCAGGGCCACATCGCAGCCGGTCTTGCGGAGAGTGGCTGCCGGAGTGGCGGATGGATGCGGGCCGATCAGCACCTTCACTGCTTTGCTATCCAGGCCTCTAAGCCATTCCATAGGTACCCGCAACTCCGGCGGCGGGCAGCGCCAGAAGAGATACGAGGGGGCGGTAGGGATGACGAGGAAATCCGGATTGAAAACGTCAACTCTGGGTTTTACTTCTTTTACGGTCAGCTTGTCTGTCTGGGCATCAATCAGCAGAGGCTCGTGGCCGGCGGCGCGCACCTGATCATAGGCAAACATCAGTTCCAGCGGAACGTGCGGATCAGGGCAGCCGAAGTACGTTGAACCTGTGAAACTCCAGTTGGGATTGATGAACGCGAACTTCATCCTGCCCTCCCTGACAGTTCGGTGGCCAGGGTAAAAGATTCCACAGGAACACGCGCAGAGAAGATGCGGCGATTCTCCTCCCAGAACTGGAGAAGCAACTCCAGCGTCTTCTTTACTCCAATTTCCGGCTTCCAGGCGGTGTGGCGCTGAATCTTGCTGAAATCGGTGACATAGAAGGGCTGGTCTCCGGGGCGGCGCTCATCCATCACGAACTCCAGGCGATGCCCGGTCAGCTTCTCGATCGTATCGATCAATTCCAGCAACGAGGTGGTGTTCTCCACCCCGCCGCCAATGTTATAGGTTTGCCCCTTTGTGACATAGGAGTAAACGTGCGCAGCCTCAAAGGCCCGCACCAGATCATGAACACAGAGCACGTCGCGCACCTGGCGGCCATCACCATAGATCACGATCGGTTTGCGTTGCAGGGCTGAATAGAGGAAGTGCGCAACCCAGCCCTGATCTTCCGTGCCGAATTGCCGGGGACCGGCAATGCATGACATGCGGAAAACCACCGTAGGCAGATCATAAATGCGGGCGTAGTCATGCACGTACTGGTCAGCGGCTCCCTTGGAGCAGCCATAGGGAGAGTGGAAATCGAGAGGCTGGCGCTCCGAGACTCCGCGATGGTTAGGATAAACGTAACGCTGCTTTGCGATTTCAGGTTCAGACAATCCCAGGTTCCCGTACACCTTATTTGTAGAGGTAAAAAGGATAAATGGCTTATGTCCGCATTTGCGCGCGGCCTCGATCACGTTGAAGGTGCCACAAAGATTGATTTCGAAATCGTTCCGCGGGTCAGTCACAGAGGTGGTTACGGCGACCTGCGCAGCCAGATGATAGATTTCACTGGCCTGCGCCACCGCTTTCTCTACCGCCTTGACATCGCGCACGTCACCTAGGGTGACCTGCAACCGCCCGGAGCTGCCGGCAGCTTTCTTCAGCCATTCCAGGTTGTGGTGTACCCCTGCGCGGGATAGATTGTCGAATATCTGTACCCTCGCGTCTGTTCTGGTCAACAGATGATGGGCCAGGTTCGATCCAATGAATCCTGCCCCTCCGAAGATCAGTACCGAGCGAGTTTCTTGCTTCTTCATTGTGTTCCCTTCCTGGCTCTAAGCTGTCAGTCCCAGACTGCTAAGCTGGGCAACAGCTTCTGCCATGCGGTCCTGTGGCTGCTGCGAGCGCAGCCACTGGGCCAAGTCCTTCATTCCCTCTAAGAAGCGGACTTTCGGTTTGTATCCCAGGTACTTGCGCGCGCGGCTGATATCGGGGAAACAGTGGCGCACGTCTCCAGCGCGGTATCTTCCCGTAAGCTGCGCAGGGATCTGGGAGTCGAGTGCTTCAGCAAGGCCGGCAGATACCTCACTGATAGAGATTGGTTCACCAGAACTTATGTTGAGCGCCATGCCATCGGCTTCCGAGCGTTCCATGGCCAGCAGGTTGGCCTGAGTGATGTCCGCGACGCTCACGAACTCGCGCATCTGCCGGCCATCTTCAAAGACCAGAGGCGGATTGCCATTCAGAATGCGTGAGGCAAAGATGGCGCATACACCGGTATAAGGATTGGAGAGCGCCTGGCGCGATCCATAGATGTTGAAGTAACGGAGCGCCACTACCGGCAGGCCGTAAGTGCGGCCATAAAGCAGGCACATCTCTTCCTGATCTTTTTTGGAGAGCGCGTAATACGAAGGACACTGGAGCGGCTTCGATTCGTCCGTAGCAATGGGGGTGAGCACTTCACCACAGGCGGGGCAGTTCACCTCCCACTGCTTGGCTTTGAGCTGCTCATTGGAGCGCAGCGGCGGTGACACTTCTCCGCATTGCGCGCACAGGTATTTGCCTTCGCCATAAATGGACATGGAAGAGGCCACAATCAGCTTCTCTACATGGTTGCGGCGATTCAACAACTCTTGCAGCAATATGGCGGTGCCCTGGGTATTCACTCCCATGTAGTGGGCTATCTCGTACATCGACTGGCCAACCCCCACCACCGCCGCCAGATGGTAAACCACATCCATGCCATCGAGAACCATCTTCACGGCCCGCTCATCGCGCATGTCGCCAATGACGAGCTCTGCATCTTTTGCGAGATACTCAGGGATTTTGCCTTCGGGATGTACCTGGAGCGTAAGGTTGTCAAATACGCGGACGTTGTGTCCTTCCGCCAGCAATGCATCCACCAGGTGTGAACCGATGAACCCTGCTCCTCCGGTTACAAGAATATTTTTGCTCATTGCTTACCTGGCTCCTATCAAAAATTCTTTGGTTTTTGCGGCAGGTGCATATTTCTGAACGGCCCACAGCGCGAACTCGGTAAAATCCTCAGCCCGCCTGGGCGGACTGGTGTAATGAGGAACAATCCCCATGTGCTCGGGCGTAAAACACAGTGTGAGCGTGGTGGTAAACGGCTCCAGCGCCTGCATCTGCCGGTCGAACCATGCTTCAGCATGGGGACGGAAGGAATCAGCCCAGCTAATCCCGGTACGCAGGTACTTCACATTGAGCTTTTTCAGCCACTCCACCGCAAGATCGAGCCTGTGATCTTCATAGTGGAACCACTGGCAGATCCCCATGCCTTGCGGGAAGAAGTCTGCTGCCTGTTTTGGAGTGCCATCCTCGCGCAGCAGTCCCATGTAATAGTGGCGATAATAGGCGCTGCCTTCGGCTTCCTTGTGGCGCGTAGTGGCTGTCCAAGTGGCCGGCAGGTCCAGCAGGCTGTACCAGTGGACGCGATCCACGATGGGCAGCAGCAGCTCCGCCGTGCGCTGCAGGCCAAACACCTGCACCTCTTCCGCACCAAAAGTAGAGACTCCCGCTTCTGAGACCCAGATGGGCTTGTCCGTTACAGCACGGATTTCGTCGATCTTCTTCGGCCACTCGTTGATTTGCCAATGATTCCAGTCCAGGGGGAAACCATGGAGGGCAACCATGTCCACCGCATCGAGCACGCCGTAAGAGCCCAGCAGGTTGATAAAGTGAGGATCGATAGGAGAGATTCCGCCCAGAACCAGCGGCAGCTCCGGATTTTCGCTTCGAATGGCTCGACTGGTGGTGATTACCATCTCGGCAAATCTTTTCCAGTCAGGGTCAACCTTAAAATCCCAGTGGGACAGGTTGTTGGGTTCATTCCACAGCATTACTGCTTCAATCATCGATCTAGCTTCCTTGCAGATAGCTGTGCGGACCTACAGCGTGCCCGCGAGTTCATGATCCAAAATATACTTTCCATCTCGTTGTGCATGGGTGGTCTCACACACCCATGTCTCCGGTTCCGGATGAGTCATGATCTCCAGACCCGAGCTGCGCAACATCCCTTCCATGGCCCCGTGATTGGGAATCCACCAGTTGGTCGGATCGCCCGCGTATCTGTTTTCAATGAAATACATGCAGGGGAAATCCGGGTTGTTGAAAATGTCTTTGTTCCAGAAGTGATAATCGTCTTTCAATTGGGGGCTGGCCAGGGAGCCGCGAATCATGGTCTGGAAGATCAGCTTGCCTTTTACTTTCTTGATCACTTTATCCAGGGCGTACAAAGGGTACCGCAGGTGGTAAAACACGCCCATGAAGAACACGTAATCGAATTCTCCGGGTATCTGGTCAATATCGTAGACGGAACGCTTTTCAAATTGTATGTCAAGGCCCAGGGTCTCGGCGGCAAAGCGGGCCTGATTAAGATAGCGGTCATCAACGTCCACGCCCAGCACGCGGCTGGCGCCCCGCCGCTTCATTTCTATGGAGTAGAAGCCCCCGTTACATCCAAGATCGAGCACTGTGGCTCCGGTCATATCCTCAGGGAAGACCGAGGCGATCTGCTTCCATTTCACCTGGGGAAAGTCACCCAGGAAATGACGAGGAGCCGTAGGCACGCCCTTCAAGTCAATGTTGTGGAACCATTCACCCAGTTCGGCAATGCGCCGCGCCAGCTCGGTTTGTTCAGTTGTCCGGTCTACGTTGTGGCAGGCAATAACGTTGGTTTCAGTAGTCGCCATCTTTCCCGTTCCAAAGTTTGAGCCGTGGTATATAACCGCTCTGAACTCCGTTAGAATCGCGGAAAGGTACTTAGGATGTACTACTGCTGCAATCACTTCCGAAAATCAGAAGAATGAAGCCGGTTTGGCGCATGTTGACGCAAATTTGCGTTTTATCTGAGAATCTTTGGGGTTCTCTTGCACAGCATTCGGCCATTGACTTGAGTCCCCACGAGTTGTTTAAAGCGCTGGAGTTGTTTAAGCGCTGAGTTGTTTAAGCGCCGGAGGCGCGTAATTATTGAGCCCACGTCGGAAGACGTGGGTAAACATTCAAACTGCTAAAAGACAGACAGCGGCGACATCATCGGAACGATGACGCACACCGCTGCTGGGTTATTCAGATTTGTTCTGCTCCAGGTCTGGATCGAACTTAAACAGCTCTCCGGCCGGTGATCAGGTTAATCACAGCCACAACCAGGGCGATTACAAGTAGCAGATGGATCAATGATCCGGCTACATGGAAGCCCCATCCGAGAAGCCAGAGAATGATCAGAATCGCAAAAATCGTCCAAAGCATATATGGTCACCCTATACTGAAAAATTCAGCCTTCCTATCCTGAGAGGCAGCCGCTCCGGGCGAAGTTGTCCTAGTAAGGTGGAATTAGGGGTGTAAAGATTACGTGAAGAGCAGTCAGCAATCAGCAGTCAGCCCCTGAACTGATTGGGGAAATGGTCTTATCTCTCTTATCTCTCTTTGTTACCTTTGCGTTCTTAGCGTCGTTTGCGGTAAATCCGGAAATAGCATCCGCTCGCATCGCACTTGAGATTTACGAAATGCTACTCTCCGTTGAGCGGCGGTCCCCAGTAATCAGTGATGCCGTATTCCTTGAGCTTACGGTAGAGGGTGGTTTTGCCGATGCCCAACATGCGGGCCGTCATCAGCTTGTCACCATCGAGTTGGTTGAGCGCGTTGATGATGGCGTTCTTCTCCAGTTCGATGAGGGAAATAATCTTATTTTTCGGAGGCTTCGCAGGAGTATTGGCCTGCACCACTGCACTTTGCACTTGCGCGGGCAAATCAGCCGCGTTCAATACCGGGGACGAACTCAGGGCCATGCTGCGTTCCAGGCAATTCTCAAGTTCGCGAACGTTGCCGGGCCAGTCGTAAGCCAGCAGGATCTTCATTGCATCGTGGCTGATGGTGCGCCGCACAGCGGTAGCGCGGGAGATGCGGTCAAGGAGATGATCCACCAGCAGGCGGATGTCGTCTTTGCGCTCTCGAAGTGGCGGTATCCGCGGACTGACCACGCTCAACTTCATAAGCAGCTCGCGCCGGAAGGTGCCTTGCTGCACCGCAATGTCCATATCGCGGCTGGTGGCGGCAATGATTCGTACATTGATCGGTATAGGTTTAAGGCCACCGCACGGACGAATCTCCTTTTCGTACAAAGCCCGCAGCAACTTGGCCTGCAGGTCCATGGGCATCTCGCCGATTTCATCCAGGAAGATCGTGCCACCGTTGACAATGGAAAGCAGGCCTTCTTTGGAACGAACCGCACCGCTGAAAGCTCCTTTTATATATCCGAAAAGTTCGCTTTCCAGGAATGCCGGGGCCATTGATCCGCAATCCACAGGAATGAAGGGCCTGTCGCAAAATTCGCCGGTGAAGTGAATGGCGCGCGCCACCATTTCTTTGCCGGTGCCGTTTTCTCCCTGGATCAACACCGGATGCCTGCTGGAAGCGACCTTGGCAATCATGCGGTAGAGCTTCTCCATCTCGGGAGAGCGTCCCACAATGCCGGCGTATCCTGGATTGCTCTTGAGATGCTCCCGCGTGATGCGGTTTTCCAGGGAAAAGCGCAGCGTATCAGTCACTCTTTGCAGCAGGATTTTCAGTTCTTCCAGGTTGAACGGCTTGCGCAGGTAGTCGTAAGCGCCGGTCTTCATGGCGGCCAGCACAGAATCGACAGTGGCGTGGGCGGTCATCATGATGACCTCAGTCTCAGGCTGCTGCTTCTTGATTTTCAGCAGCAGTTCCAGGCCATCAGGGCCAGGCAGGCGGATATCGAGCAGCGCCACATCAATCGATTCAGTCTCCAGGATGCGTGTGGCCATGATCGCATTTTCGGCGGTGTGGACTTTGAATCCCATGTGCTCAGCCACCTCTTTGCACGACTCACGAATCCAGCGCTCATCATCGACGATTAATAAAGAGAGATAATGTAAAGAAACAAAAGCCGCATCTCCCGTGATAGCTTGAGCAGAAACTCCCATGTGAATTGCCTCCCCACCCTGCCGTTCAGGTGACGGTTGAATGCCTCGTCAGTCTTTTTCACCAGCACCGCCACCGGATTCGCGCGAGGATGTGGCGTTCTGGCGTTCATACTTCATCAACTGCGCAGCCAGCTCTGCGCCGCGCTCAGCCGAGGCGCGGATCTCATCGATGTAGCGTGCAAGCTGCAGATCATCTTGCACTCTGGAAGCGAGCAAGCCGGAATATACGAGAATGGCTGTGAGCAGATTGTTGAAGTCGTGAGCTATGTCAGAAACATCGTTGCTGGTCTTGTGTTGATCGTGACCGGCGATCTCTGCGTGGACCTGCACCGCGTAGCTGCCGAACTCGGCGTTGAGTCGGCGTTTCTGTATACGATCCCAGAAGGGTGTGCCATCCTTCTTGTAGAGACGAATTTCCAGCGGAACTGCCTCGTCCCCGGAAAGCTGGAGGAGTTGTTGCAGGGTCGTGTTGTTGGTCTCCGGTCCTCGCATTAGCATCAGATCGTGCCCTTCGATCTCTGCTGTGGAATACCCAGTAAGCCGCTGAAACGCTTCGTTGGCAAAAACTACCGACTCAGCGCCTGGCTGGCTCTGCGTAAGAAGTACTGCCTCAGATATATTCCGCACCGTGGATGCCAGCAGCTCGGCGATTTCAGGTTCCCCTCTCATTGTCCTAGCGAGTTACTGCCATGCCCTCCGGAAGTATGGTCATGGAGACGTGCTAATGAGTAGTGAACTTCGCTGGCGAAACGTTGCAGAAAAATAAGATTTAACCCCTAAAATGAAATCAAACGTGCCTATTGGCTAAATTTTTCTATTTCTCGAAATTACACTTTAGTACTATGGCTTGACTTCAAGAGAGGCCCGCAATTACCTTTCGGCCTGAATCATTGATAACAATAAAGGTTATGAAGGAGAGTAAGTGGCTGCCCAGCGAATCATTACCCTGACCACCGATTTCGGCCTGACGGAACACTATGTGGGCGTGATGAAGGGGGTCATCTACAGCATTCATCCTGATGCCCAGATCGTGGACATCACCAATGCAGTGCAATCTTTCGACATCCTTGATGGAGCTATTGCCATTTCCCAGTCCTATAGCTACTTTCCGGTGGATACTATCCATGTAGTCGTTGTCGATCCAGGGGTGGGTAGCGCCCGCCGGCCTATTCTGGCTAGGGTCGGCCAGCACTTTTTTATTGCTCCCGATAATGGCGTGCTTTCGCTGGTTTATGAGGCGGAGGAACGCATTTCTGTGCGCCATATCACCTCCGAGCATTATTTCCGGCAACCGGTGAGCAATACCTTCCATGGCCGCGATATCTTTGCTGCTGTTGCCGCATATATGAGCAAAGGAGTGGAAACGGCAAAATTTGGCGAGGAGATCGCCGATTTTACGCGCTTCGTTGCACCCAAACCGAAGGCCGTGGCGCCCAATTCGTGGAAAGGGATCGTGCTGAAGACTGATAAATTCGGCAACCTCATCACTAATTTCACCCCCAGGGACGTTCCGCAAATCACATCTGGAAACTTCAAACTGACCCTGGGAAAAGCTGAGATCACGAAACTGCGTTCCAGCTATGCTGAAGGCGCACAGGGAGAAATCTTTGCCATCATTGGCAGTTCAGGGTTCGTGGAGATTTCAACCAATCGTGGCGCAGCGTCAAGAGTGGCGGGAGCGGACAAGGGGAGTGAAGTGACTCTGGTGATGGAGTAGATGCAACTGGAAGAAAAAATGAGTAGTGAGATTCTTACCGCCGGAAATTGAACAGAATGAGCCCAATATTTAACTTCTGTCATTCTGTCCCACCGACGCAGGAGGAAGACGCAGTGAAGATTTCTGAGGAGAATGATGATCAAACCATGCTGCGTCAGGGCGTTCTCACCAAACTGCCTGATCTCAGGATTTACCCATCAATTCCCTGTACCCCTCCGCGTTCCCGCGGTAAATATCTTGGTTGTATCTGCTCTAAATTTGGCCCTGAATGTTGTCTCCTGCCCCTTGACTTCCGTAGCAGCAGCTTTGTTCGCTGGTAGGAACACTCTCTGAACGCCAAGGGCGTCACACCGTCACAGCCGTCATCCGTTTTCCCGTGGGGTGCACCCCTGAGTTGAGACAGTGCTCTGACCGTGTGATTTTTGGGGTAGCCAGCGAAGCTGGCGGGATTCTTCTAGCCCACAGCGCAAGTTGTGGGTATAGAAATAGATAAGGAGCAGAGCTGGCGAAGCCAGCGCCATAGCTGTAATCCACCCTCATTCCATCGGAATGCCTCAATTCCTATTTCCATGCGGTCAGGGCACTAGGAGGAAACTGCCGACCCCAGTAGCTGCGATCCTGCTGCTCCTGTATCATGTTGCGATTGATCCTTTTACCATAGGAGCATACTTCTGCCGATGAAACGGAATTCTTTCGTTTTCTTATTCTTGCTCGCCGCTTGTTTCGCATTTCCACAATCCAAGAAGCAACCGAAGCCAAACAAACCGGCGGAGCAGCCGGTTTCCCAAAAACCATCAGCAAAGATTGACGAAAAGCTTTTCGGAGCGATGCGCTGGCGGCAGGTTGGACCTTTTCGCGGCGGACGCGTGCTGGCCGTGACGGGTGTTCCTGGCGAGCCCAATGTCTTCTATTTCGGCGGGGCTTCGAGCGGCGTGTGGAAATCCTCTGATGCGGGCGCGAACTGGCAGCCGATTTTCGATCAGGAGAACATCGCCTCCATTGGCAGCATCGCTGTTGCTCCTTCTGACCACAACATCATCTATGTGGGTTCCGGCGAGGCCTGCATTCGCGGCAACATCTCTTATGGCAACGGGGTTTACAAATCTCTGGATGGTGGCAAGACCTGGAAGAACATTGGCCTGAAAGATACACAGCACATCGGCGCGGTGATTGTCGATCCGAAGAACCCGAATATCGTCTTTGTGGCCGCCTTGGGACATGCTTATGGCACGAACGAGGAGCGTGGGCTCTTCCGCAGCACGGACGGCGGCGTGACATGGCAGAAAGTCCTGTACAAAGACAATAAGACCGGCGCTATTGACGTTGTTTTTGATCCGCATAATTCCAACATGCTCTTTGCTTCACTCTGGGAGGTCTACCGTACACCATGGAGCCTGAACAGCGGCGGGCCGGGCAGCGGTCTCTATAAATCGACCGACGGCGGAAGTACATGGAAACATCTTGAAGGCCACGGCTTGCCGGATGGAATCATGGGGAGAATTGGCGTCTCGGTTGGCGCTGATTCCAGCCGCGTTTATGCGCTGATTGAGTCGAAAGAGGGCGGACTGTATCGCTCCGATGATGGCGGCGAGAACTGGATTCGCATGAACGACGACGGACGCATCCGCCAGCGGGCCTGGTATTTCACGCACATCTTTGCCGATCCCAAATCGATGGACACGCTTTATGTGCTCAACACCGGCATGTTTCGCTCGACCGATGGTGGCCGCACCTTCAACCTGCTGCCCGCTCCCCACGGCGATCATCATGGATTGTGGATCGATCCGGATAGCCCCGAGCGCATGATCAACGGCAATGACGGCGGTGCGACTGTTTCCACAGATGGCGGCAAGACCTGGACCACGCAATACAACCAGCCCACCGCGCAGTTCTACCATGTGATCACCGATAACCGTTTTCCCTACTACATCTACGGCGCACAGCAGGACAACTCCACGATTGCCATCAAGAGCTATGACGATGAGGGCGTAATCGGCCGCCAGGACTGGTTCCCGGTAGGCGGCGGCGAAAGCGGATATATTGTTCCCTATCCGCCTGATCCGAATATCGTATTTGCGGGTGCTGAATACGTGACCACGCGATTCGACAAGCGTACAGAACAGGTTGTAGATATCTCAGTGTTGCCGCTGGATCCCTCCGGTAATGGAGCGGAGAAGCTGGAGCACCGGTTCCAGTGGACTTCGCCGCTGTTCGTCTCTCCCCATGATCCTAATACGCTTTATAACGCCGGAGAGATGCTGTTCAAGTCTACGAATGGCGGACAGAGTTGGACGGCCATCAGCCCTGACCTTACCCGCAATGACAAGAGCAAGCAGAAACCTTCAGGCGGACCGATCACGCTCGACATCACCAGCGTGGAGTATTACGACACCATCTTTGCCGCCGCTGAATCACCCCAGAAGAAAGATATGCTGTGGGTGGGCAGCGATGATGGCCTGGTGCATCTCTCCACCAATGGCGGAGGAAACTGGAGCAATGTCACGCCGAAAGATCTGCCGGAATGGAGCATGATCAGCGTGATTGAGCCATCCCATTACGACGCGGGCACGGCTTACATTGCAGTGGACCGGCACAAGCTGGATGATGTTCGTCCGTTTATCTACCGTACGCGTGACTCCGGCAAGACTTGGACCATGATTGCCAATGGGATTCCCGAGGGTTCTTACGTCCGGTCAGTACGTGAAGACACCAGCCGCAAAGGGTTGCTGTTTGCCGGCACGGAAACCGGCGTCTTCTTCTCTCTGGACGATGGTGAAAACTGGCAGCCGCTCAAGCTGAACCTGCCTGCAGTTCCCATTCATGACCTGAACATCCATGGTGATGACCTGATTGCCGCCACGCACGGACGCGCATTCTGGGTGCTCGATAACATCGGGCCATTGCGCCAGATTGACGCCAGCTCAGCCAGTGCTGAGATGATTCTCTATAAACCGCAGACCGCGCTGCGCCTGCACTATCCTGACGCGATCGAGCGCCGTGGCCCGGTAGGCGACGATCCGCCGCTGGGCGCAATCATTGATTACTACTTCAAGGCCGCACCCAAAGATGAGGTGAAGCTGGAAATTCTGGACAGCAATGGTAAGCTGGTGCGCGCCCTTTCCAGCAAGCCGAAGAAGGAAGATGACCAGCCGCCGGAGTGGCCGGACCAGGTGAAAGAGATCACCACCGTCCCAGCCGGTGCAGGCATGAACCGCTATGCCTGGAACCTGCGCTGGGAGAATCCCTTGAAAATCCCAGGCGCGTTTTATACCGGAACCGGCCCCCGCGGGCCGCTGGCGCTCCCCGGCAGGTACACCGTTAAATTGACGGCCGGCAACCAGACACAGAGCCAGCCTCTGGAGATTGCGGTTGATCCACGAGTCAAGAACCTGAATGAGGCTGATCTGCAAAAACAATTCGCGCTGCAGATGCAAATCCGTGACGCCAACACCGAATTGCACCAGGCTGTAAACCAGATTCGCGAGTTGCGGGCAGAGCTGAAGCGCATTCGGGCGCGGTTTGAAAATGATCCCAGGCTGAAGCAGGTCATTGAACAGGCTGACGCGCTGGACAAGAAGATGACGCCCGTGGAAGAAGAGCTGATTCAGGTCAACATGAAAGGGTCTGAAGCCAATCTGGCGTTTCCTGACATGCTCAATGAGCTGTTTGACGGGTTTACCTCCAGCGTGGAAACCGGCGACGGAGCGCCGACCCAGCAGCAACATGAGATATTCAAGAAGCTGCGGGGACGGCTGGACCAGCAATTGTCGGCCTGGCGGCAGATCATGACGTCTGATGTGCCGGCATTCAACGATTTGGTAAAGAAAAGTGATATGCCAGTGTTGTATCTGCCAACTACTAGCCGGTAAACTGTTGACAGGGCTGCGATTTATTCCTGAAGCAGCGAAAAAAACCGCTGCTGGCAGGCATCTTTCCAGGCGTTTTTTGAAACAAACTTTGCAGGCTGAAGCTGTGTCTCTGGTTCGGCCCTTGGTTGTGCATCCCCCTTTTTTTTTGCCCCGAAGGAGGCGCCATGAAAGCCATCCTCTTTGTCGATGATCATGAGGTGTTGGCACGTCTAAGCTGTGAAATTCTTGAGATGCAGGGTTATCGCGCCGTCAGCGCGTACAACGGAGAGGAAGCCCTCAGGAAATTCCAGGAAGAAGACTTCGATATCCTGGTGACCGACTTCCGCATGGATGGCATGAATGGGGTGGAACTGGCCAAGAAAGTGCATGAACAGCATCCGGATGTTCCGGTGATCATTGTGACCGGCTACGGCCCCGTAGACGGCGGTAAAGACGTGGCAGCCTGCCTGCAAAAAGAAGACCTGTTCCCCGCCCTGCTGGAGAAGATCAAGATGTTCCTGGGCGAAAAACAACCCCAGCCAGAAGCGGTGAAAACAGCGTAAGAGCAGCTACTAGCTTTTGGCTGCTAGCTCTTAGCTCGATTCTTTTGGAGCAGAGGACATTCTCTTGATTTTCTGTTTCGATGTATCCGACACCTCAGTGTCTCGCTCTACCATATTCCCAACTCCTGAGCACAAAGGCCAAGAGCTAAGAGCCAATGGCCATCTCATCGTTTGACCGGACTGCGTGTGCCATGCGATAGTCTTTTTGCATAGTGATTCCGGGTAAATCTATTTCAGGAGGGCCAGCACTGGCATGGTCCGATTAGTCCCCAGGGATGTGAAGTTCTTCCACATGTTTGCCGATATGGCTAGTAACCTAGGCGATGGGGCGCGCCTCCTCAAGCAAATATTGAGTGATTTCAAAGACGTCGAGGTTCGTGTGAAGCAGTTGAAAGACATCGAACATCGCGGCGATGAGATGACTCACAATGTCCTCACCAAGCTGAACCAGACGTTCATCACCCCATTCGACCGCGAAGATATCTACCGCCTGGCGTCGTCATTGGATGACGTTCTCGACTTCGTCTATGCCGCCGGCGTCCGGCTGACCATGTACAAGATCACCAGCGCACCGCCCGCTGCGGCCAAGCTGGCGGATCTGATCGTGCGCCAGTCAGAGCAGTTGCTGCATGCAGTCATTGGGCTCGACAAGCAGGATAAAGTCCTTGATTACTGTGTGGAGATCAACCGCCTGGAAAACGAAGCCGACGCAATTGCGCGCTCTGCCATTGCCGAAGTTTTCGAAAAGGAAACGAACCCCATTTCCCTGATTAAGCTGAAAGAACTGTATGAAGTGCTGGAAACTGCCACTGACAAAGCTGAAGATGCTGCGAACGTTCTTGAAGGTGTGGTGCTGAAAGGCGCCTGAGCGACGAGATTAATGCAGAACAACTTTTCATGTGAGGCATGTTAGGTGCACACAAGCGGATTGCTGGTTGTTGTCACCATCCTGATTGCCCTTTCCTTTGATTTCATCAACGGATTTCATGATGCAGCCAACAGCATTGCCACGGTGGTATCTACGCGGGTGCTGTCGCCGAAACTGGCCGTGGTCTGGGCAGCGACTTTCAACTTCATTGCCGCTTTCGTTTTCGGCACCGCCGTCGCCAAGACCATCAGTGCCGGGCTGGTAGATCCAAAGCAGGTGACCCAATATGTCATTCTCTCCGCTTTGACCGGCGCAATCATCTGGGACCTGCTCACCTGGTGGTGGGGCCTCCCAACTTCTTCGTCCCACGCGCTCATTGGCGGGCTGGCGGGAGCAGGCATCGCCCGTGCCGGATGGCAGGTGCTGGTGCGGCAACCAAAACTGCATTGGCCCATCATTGGCGTGATTCCCGGCCTGGGCGAAAAGTGGATGTCCACTCTTATCTTTATTGTGCTTGCACCCGTGATTGGCCTGATCATCGGACTGGGCCTGATGGTTGCAGTGTCATGGATCTTTCATCGCAGCGCGCCGCGCACCGTGGACAAGCTCTTCCGCCGCCTGCAACTTCTCTCCGCCGCAGCTTACAGCCTGGGGCATGGCGGTAATGACGCCCAGAAAACCATGGGCATCATTGCCGGTGCGTTGCTGGCCGGCGGCTACCTGGACCAGAAGCAGTTTGCCTCCGGCTGGGGCCCGTATAAATGGTGGATCATCCTGGGCGCGAATGCGGCCATC